>JAUWLJ010000181.1 GCA_030613705.1 Chloroflexota bacterium | reverse complement strand
TATCCCAATGTAGCGATTGTGGCAATATGGGTTAGGCCAACAACCGCGATCAAATACGGATCTATATCGCCCATTGGTTTGAGAAGATACGGTGATAAGCAGGAATTATATGTTGCGACAATGTATAATTCAGATAATTTTGATATGATTATGAACAATCATTTCGTCTTCTCTTTACTGGTTTCATTTTGTTGGTTATGCGGAGGTTAGCATGGATTCTCTAAAACTGAATATTTTAGGCATGGCACGCTACCGCGGCAAAGTAGGGCAGCTGAGCTTTATCCTGCACCGTCTGGCAGGATTGGGGACGCTGCTCTTCCTGGCAGTGCATATCCTGGATACTTCTACGGTGTATTTTTTTCCTTCACTCTACGAGCATGCCATTGAAATCTACCGGAGTACCCCCTTCATGATAGGAGAGATCGCGCTGGTCTTTTTTGTCATTTATCATGGCGTGAACGGTGCCCGGATAGCCATCTTCGACTTGTTCGCACCGGATCGCTGGAATGTAGAAACTCAACGCAAATCCGCCATCTGGAGTTTAGTGATTGCTATTCTCATCTGGCTGCCTGCTGCTTTCATGATGGGACGCAGTTTATTGGTCAACAACTTCGGGTTGTGAACAAAAGAGAAAATTAATATGACAACTAACACTAATCAAAACCAGATTAATCAAACTGCAGTTCTGGATGGCTTCGAAAGCATAGCCTGGAAGTGGATGCGCTACAGCGGTTTGCTGCTGATCCCCTTAGCCTGGGGTCATGTTCTGATTCAGGATGTCTTGGTAGGGGTCCACAGCATCGATCTGGATTACGTTGCCCTGCGCTGGGCTTCGCTTGGGTGGCGAGTCTACGATTTTTTGCTGCTGGCATTCGCCTTCGCTCACGGTGTCAACGGGCTGCGCCAGGTGCTCAACGATTATATTCGCCAGGACAGCACCCGCACGAAAGTCACCTGGGTCTTGTTGGTACTATGGTTTGTGCTCTCCCTGATTGGAGCCATGGCTATCATCGGCGGTGTGCGTATTCCCGAGGTTTGATGAACAACGATTCCTAAGATCTCTCAATTGGAATCGTCAAGAGGTCTTATTACGAAAACTGGACGTGTGGTGTCATGCTCAACGAAAGCACTGAGGGGAGAATTTAGATCGGCATCGAAATATGGCTTGGTAATGGGGAATTCAGGCAAGTATTTAGTAAAAATCGGTGCTGCATCCTGGGGAGAAAATTCTTGGAGAGAGAATTTTCCGTTTAACTTTCGAGGCGATAATCGAACCTGAGCAAACGCTCTTATATTCTTAAATCGTCTGGAAACAACACTGGAGTGTTGGAGCCAAAGGATTTAGATGGCAATAGAAGAGCCTCCCATTTCTGAGAGGCTCTTCGCGATGCAATCTGAGGGACGGTTCCCAACCCAAGCACGACGTGAGGGTCAATGAGGCTGTGTTGATCGCAATTGGACTACGGTTGATGTAATACGCTGATGAATACGATCCAATTGCAGCTGCGATGTTGAGGTCGATGTTGCGTCAGTGTCTGGAAGGATGGAGCGGTGATGTCGGGGTTGGTACCTCCGTATCCTCAGGAATTGCCTATGGAGAGACTGAAGTCTCTGTTGCCTCGGGGGCGGTAGGCACAGCGGTAGGAGAAAGCGCCGCGGCTTCTTCCGCTGTTTCCGGTGCTCCACCGAGAACCCACCTTTCAAAGATCTCGATCAGCTCTGGTTTAAGTGCCCGAGTGGGCGGCATCGGGCCACCCGCTTCAATCTCCTGGCGATGGAGCATCAAGATATTATTTGAATTAAGATCTCCTGGGATCACATTGGGAGCGTTATCGCCAGTTTCCATGGTTTCTTGGAATGAGCGCATTAAGTAATTATTATTTTTCTTGCCCGGGCGATGACAGGAAACGCAATAGCGTTTCACAATCGGTCCAACATGCACCTCAAAGGAGGGGATCTCATCTGGTCCAAGTGCTGGAATCGCCCCAGCCTGGGCAGCTTCCTCTGGAATCTCGACCCGGTCATCCCAGGTGTAGCGCATAAATGTGACTATGGCATCAATTTCGCCGCGCAACAGCTCCCCGCCATACCCTAAGCCAGAAGGCGGCATGCCCAGGTCGGGTTGGCCATAATCAATGATGGCGAAAAAGGTATCATCAGAACGAGTGTACATCTCATCCTGGCTGCTGATCGCCTTGACGAACACCCCCTCCAAACCTTCCACACCGATAATCTCACCCCCCTCACCTTCGGCACCGTGACACTCAACACAATGGATTGAGTATACATCCTGCCCGAGGACGATTTTATCGGTAATGGTTGTCGCCAGGGCAGTTTCCTCTTGTGGGGGGGTCGCAACTGCGGCCAGAATAGTTAATCCCACTATGCCAATCACAACCACGCTCATGATCACCGCGGCGACCTTGCGCATCTTCCAATGGCGAAATGGGCTGCGATCGTAAAAAGGGAGCAGGAGTAATGCCAGGACAGCGATGGTTGGAATGATGACAGTACCAACCCACTCGATCTGACCTGGGAAATATTTCAGCATCTGGAAGAGAAATAAGAAATACCATTCTGGGCGAGGAATATACGTGCTGTCACCCGGATCAACTGGCGGTTCAGCGGGGACACCCACAAAAATTGCCAACCCAAGCAACAGCAAAAAGATAGCAAAAGAAACAAGGAGGTCCTTGTAAATAATATCCGGGTAGAACTTAACCCCCTGCTCCTTTTCTTGCTTATATTCTTCCAGATAGGTTTTCTTTTGTTCTTCGTTCAAGCTGCCGCTCCTGAGAACTATCCCTCTTCTTCTTTGGGCACACTCGAGATACCCAAGCGAATTATCAGGTACATGTGGACACTGATCAGGCCGAGGATCACCACCGGTAAGAACCAAATGTGAACAGAGAAAAATCTCGCCAGGGTAACCGCGCTGAGATCATTACCCCCACGAAGTACTCGCAGGATAAAATCTCCAATCACTGGTACTGTGCCAGCAATAGCAGTACCAACCGTTGTCGCCCAATAAGCTCGTTGATTCCATGGCAGTAGGTAGCCGGTGAAACCCATTCCAAGGGTTGCCAACAGCAAAATCACGCCAGTCAACCAGGTGAGCTCCCGGGGAAATTTATAAGCACCCATGAAGAATGTACGCAGCATGTGGATGAAAACAAAAATCACCATCAGGGAGGCGCCCCAATGATGAATTCCCCGTATCAACCAACCGAAGGTCACTCCGGTCATAATGTATTGGATACTGTCGTATGCTTTGCTCGGGTCTGGCACATAATAAACCGATAAGAAAACACCAGTTACCCCTTGCATAATGAATAAGAACAAGCTGGCACTCCCCAGAGTAAACCACCAATTCACCTTGGGAACTTTACGATCAAACACCAAGCTATAGATTGAGATAAGCCCTAAGCGTTCATCCAACCAACTCACAACTCTTGCTGTCATCTTCACACTTCCAGATGCTTGATGGACAAAACCCCTTCCTCCACCTTCGTCTCGAATTCAAAAAGTGGTTCCGGGGGCGGACCGGCGACAACCTCGCCTTCCTTGTTAAATCGACCATCATGACAGGGGCAGAAGTAAATACTTGTCTCTTCTGTCCAGGTTACCCTGCAGCTCAGGTGGGTGCACCTATTCGAGTAAACTTTGACCTCAGATTGCCCCTCCCCGTAGCGCCATACATAGGCACCATAACTGTTGACAGTCTTTTCCCAACCGTTAATCTTCGTGCGGGTATATGAAAATAATGTCGGGTCATCCAGAGGATAAACATCCAATGGACCGAGAGGTATCCAGGCTTCTTCCACTTTGATTTTTACCGCGGGTGAAAGCAGGTAAGCGACTGCTGGGATACCGATAATTAGACCGATCACTGAACCAATACCCACCAGGACGATGTTGACAAAATCCCGGCGTTGGACCTCATGTGAATCAGCCATTTAATTTCTCCATAATTCAGCAATATACTCCCAGACTAATTTTAGATGAAATTGCCATGAATTATAAGGATATCTGAAACTAATAATCCATGATCATTGTCACTTTTCTGATGATATAAAGGAATGCAATAATACTTATTACGAGTCAGAGGTTTTTTGTTAATGGTTGAGGAGGTAAAAGATGGGACTCAATCGCAGGGTCGGGTTCTTTGCAGGTCTCAAATACCGAGGCGGTGGACCGATGTGGGCATGGATGCTTCATCGGGTCACGGGAATTGCTATGGTGTTATTCGTTGGCACGCATGTCTTCGCCTCTTTCTTCATGCAGCAAACTGGGAGCGATCTGGCTACCAATATCAACATCGTTTATGAATCTTGGATTTTCCAGATCGTCGTAATTTTCATTGTGATCTTCCATGGATTAAACGGGATGCGCATTGCCATCCTTGATATCTGGCCGAAATTCCAGGTTTTCCAGCGGGAAGCTCTGTGGCTACAGTTGTTCATTTTCATACCCATATACGGGCTCACTGTGTTCATCCTCATCCAGCACGCCGTCGCTGGCAGCTATTAACCCGGAGGAATCTAGAGATGAGTTCTCGGACTGTACAACCTGGTTTGTCTTTTGAATATGTTATGTGGATCTTCACCCGCATATCGGGATTATCCTTGATCCTGCTGGCAGCAATTGGTATTATCAGCGCATTCGCCTATGGTGCCAGGACACAAGTCGACCTGCCAACACTGATGCGCTGGACTTTTTTCCCCAACCCAAATCACATCATCAACAGTGACATTCCGGATGTGACTCTCGGATGGGCGAATGCTTTCTGGCAGGTGATGCAAATATTGATCGTCTTTTTTGGTGTTACGCATGGTTTTAACGGTTTACGGGGGGTTATCGAGGATTTTATTGGGCAATCCATCGCGCGACCTTTCATCCGCGGTTTCATCTTTCTGCTGTGGACATTTGCGATGGTTATCGCCGTTTATGTAATCTTATTCTCCTGACCATTATCAATTTCTAGTTCCTCTTTACTGGTTCTGTTATATAATTGCGGAGCTTCTTAGTCCAATTTCCTTTGCGCCGGACTGGTTCACCACCTAATCTCTTTAATGAGGTTTGAGGGATCAATACATGAACATTCATAAGTTTGAAGTCATCGTTATTGGGGCGGGAGGAGCTGGATTGATGGCGGCCCTATACGCCTCAAAAAACGCTGACACCGCAGTAATCAGCAAACTTTACCCCACTCGCTCTCACACAGGCACTGCTCAAGGTGGTGTAGGAGCTGCCCTCGGTAATTCTGAGGAAGACCATCCTGAATGGCACATCTACGATACAGTAAAAGGCAGCGATTATCTCGGCGATCAAGAAGAAATCGAGTTCATGTGCTCGAAG
>JAUWLJ010000176.1 GCA_030613705.1 Chloroflexota bacterium | reverse complement strand
TCTAAATAATCACCCCCACAATATTCACCAATCACTCTCCTCCAGAAGGCTTGCCCCTCGATGTTATTGGGTTCCTGGGCAATTTCCCAACGCCCCGGGAAGCGATCAAAGAGCTGAAACGCGACCTGAGTCCCCACTCCTTTCCGGCGATAGTTCTTCATTACAAAGAACTCAGCAATCATCATCGGCGCTTCAGTTTGGTCTTCTTGACGGGGAAAATATGTCCCCCTTCTCAGCAGGGCAAATCCGGCCAATTTATCATCTACTCGTACAAGAAACGGGTATCGATCAGGCTCAGTCCAATAGTGATCCATATAATGGTAGTCGAACAGGCCTGATCCATTCATCACTGCACCATCTAATTCGCTGAATTCGTACAGGTAATGCTGCATCAGATTACGCAGAATAGTCTTTTCTTGGAAGGAGGCCAACGAGATTCTAATTTCCACAAGAATGTATTACCCACTCAAATTCGGTCGGCGCTGGTGCCATTCAGTTGCACTTTCATAAGCCTGGGCAGCTCGCAGTAACGCAGCCTCTCCCCAGGGGCGGGTGACGATTTGCAAGCCAATTGGCAGACCCCGATCAGTAAATCCGCAGGGAAGCGAAATCGCCGGCAAACCGCTAAAGTTGAAGGGGGCTGTGAATCGGGTCAGGGTGCGCGCTTGTTCAACCGCATCTGGACCTTCCAGCAGCGGAGCAGCGATTGGCGTGGTCGCAGTTAGCAGGAGATCATATTCATTAAAAAACTGTTCAAACTTGCGGCGTAATACAGTCTGATTTCTGCGTGCGAGACTATACTCGCTGGAAGTGTAAGCCGCGCCTATCTCCAAACGCTGGCGGATATCTTCTCCAAACTTCTCAGGCAGATCAGTAAGGCGTTCCTGGTGAAATGCCGCCGCATCACTGGTGACCATCAGCCCATTATCCTTTGCCGCCTCATAGGCGCCGGGGAATTCCATAAAACTGACCTGTGCGCCCAGGCTGGCGAAAACCTCTGCCGCGGCACGCACGGCAGCTAAAACATCCGCATCCGCCTTGGTGAAAAAGGGATCTTCAGCCAGCGCTACTCGCCAGCCGCGTACATTACCATCTAACTGAGCCGGGTAATCGGGTACATCCATATCAACCGAAACAGGGTCTTCAGGATCATATCCGGCGATGACCTGAAGGAGTAATGCAGCACCTTCTACTCGGCGTGCCATTGGCCCAGGATGATCCAGGTTCCAGCTTAAGGGCACCACCCCTCGCAAACTGACCCGTCCAAATGTAGGCTTCAAACCAACCACGCCACTCAAAGATGCTGGGATGCGGATCGAGCCGCCGGTATCACTACCCATGGATCCCATGCACAAGCCAGCTGCCAAGGCGGACCCGCTGCCACCAGACGACCCACCTGGAGTGCGCTCCAGATCCCAGGGATTATGACAAGCACCATAATGGGGATTGTTATTGGTCACCCCGAGGGCGATTTCGTGCATGTTAAGCTTGCCAAGGTTGACTGCGCCAGCGGCATTCAATCGCTCAACGACCACACCATCAGCCTCGGGTACCCAATCTTTGAGGAAGAGCGACCCTGCCGTGGTGGGAATATCGCGCGTCTCAAAGAGATCTTTTAGCGCAATTGGGATGCCATGCAAAGGACCCCGGGAAATACCGTTTTTGATCTCTGTATCCAATGCCCTGGCTCGTTTGAGAGCAATTTCTGGAGTGCGCGTTATGAAGCAATTTAATTTGGAATCCATTTCGGAAATGCGATCAAGATGCGCCTGCGTGAGCTCTTCGCATGAGACCTCTTGTTTGGCAATTAAATCTGAAGCCTCAGCCAATGTCAGATAGTTGAGATCCATAGTCATATCCTCCAACAGGACAGGATAAAATGTAAAGGACGAAAGATTCTACCCAGATTTACTTTCGTCCTTGATCACTTAGTAATTATTTACCATCAAGCAGGCTTTGCAGGTCCCCCAGAGCCTGGTCTGGTCCAAGAAAATGGATCGCCTCTAAACCAGCAGCCTTGGCGGCTTCAACATTTTGTGGGAAATCATCCACGAAAACCGCCTCGGCTGGTTTTACCCCTAAATTGGAGATAATCCTCTCGTACATAAGCCGACCAGGTTTTACCAGACCGACTTCTGCCGAAATTAATATCTGGTCGAAAGCATCATCGATCTTCCAAATTTCCTCGATCATCTGGCGCAGATCATCCCAGGCATTACTGAGCAGAGCGGTTTTATAGCGCGGGCGCAAATTGCGCAGGTAATTGATCAGATCTTCATCCAGTGCATCACCGCCCCAGAATTCCAGGGGAACCTGTGGGAATTCTTTTTTTGAGACTCCAAGCGTTTTGCGGATAGCTTCCCAGTGTTCAGCAGTAGTGATCTCACCTTTCATCGCCTGGTGAGAACTCTGGCTATCGAAGACCAGAGCGCTAAGTTCATCATAAGTTAATCCCAGTCGGACGGCTAGCTGGGTGCGAGGGGCCCGATTCTCCGTGCGGACAAGCACCCCGCCCAGATCGAAAATAACGGCTCGAATTGACATTCCTGCTCCTAGTTTGGTGGTTTACATTCGCTGCTTGATTGTAAACCAAAGCCAGGATCTATACCAACCTTCTACAGTTTCTTCCGGTAGGCGGTATGCCGCTTCTCCACAATGAAGCCGACACCCTCGTAAAGATCCAGCGCGCCGGTTAAATTTTGTGTGTCTACGCCCAGGGCAGCGTGGTCCATGCCCATAACCTTGAACATTTGCAGACTGCGGGTGAGCAGGGCACTTGCCAAACCACGCCGCCGCCAGGGTTTGCGAACACTGATGTTTTCCGTCCAACCACGCAGACGATGATATTCTTCGTTTTCTTTCTCGTTCAAGAAATTTAATACCATACCTGCAACCTGATCGCCTTCCCAGGCAACTTTCCACAGGTCAGGATCATTGAGCGGGTCCTTCAACCAACGCTGGTAATCCTTTTCGGTGCCTTCAACATAACCCCAATGATCCTTGAATGCTTCCTGGTCTGCTTCCCACAGCTGGCGGAATTGATCGAGTTGTACGGTGCGAATTTCCAACCCTTCTGGCATGGGAGCAACATCGACTGGCTCGGATAAGGGGCGCACCATCGAGTAGCTAAATCGAACAGGTTTGTATCCAGCTTTTTTTAATAAGGCTTCCTTACCGACCTCCGTATCAGAAATGAATGTATCAAAATATCGGGGGGGGGCCTCTGTGATCACCCCCTCATCCAGAAGCTCTTGTGATATTTGGCGAAGATGATCTTCCAGGTAGCGCAGCATGGCGGCGCCAATACCCTTTCGGCGCCAATCTGGATGCGAAAACGCAATATGGAAGCCCAACCACTTGCTTTCTTCGTCAATTGCCCATTCGACGCGCCCATAAGCGATCGATTGACCTTCGACTTCGGCGAACAGCATATCCTGGTATGGATCACTGTTATTTAGATGCTCGTAATACCGAACGACATCATCCAATGTATCCGTACGGTCGATCTGGTCGGGCCTCTTGCTGGCATTGATCAAATCCAAAATATTCTGGTAATCCGATACCCCTTGGAAGCCGCGGAAGATCAAGTCTCTTAAATCTGGTGCATAGGGTAATTCAATTCTTCCTTGACTCACTGTTTGAGCAGTCATTTCATATTCCTCTCTTTGATAATTATTAATTATTGATAAACTTAGGACTTACGCAGTTGGTGGTTTAAATGTCATTTCGAGCGACGAAAGGAGCGAGAAATCTCTAATTAGGTGTCTTGCAAGCGGTCTCTTCAGGGATTTCTCGTCGCAAGCTCCTCGACCCAGGAGAGAACACTGGAGTAAACAATGACATGAACTGCGTATCTCTTAAAACTATTGATTTGAATCAGCCTGTTCATCTTTATCCGGTAATTTAAATTTGAACCAGACTGGGATAATGGATAGCAAACCTAACCAAGCCGTCAGGGTAAAGTTGAAGCGTGGGCTTACTCGTTCCCACAACTGGGCGCCAATCCATGGAGCTGGTAGGGAGACCACACCCAAGCTGGTTTGGAAAAAACCGAAGGCTGTCCCACGCATCTTTTCCGGGACTGCTTTGCTGATCAGCGACTGGTAGGCGGGAGACATCATGCCTACCCCCAGACCAAACAAAGCCCAGGCAAGCGCATAACCGATAAAATCAGATACCCGGATGAAAGCCATCATGGCGGCAAATTCGAGCAGAAAACCAAGCACGATCGGCACCCGATCACCCTTTCGGTCTGCAAGCCATCCTGCCGGTATGGTGACTAACATCATGAAGATGCCAAAGATAGACTCGAGCCAACCGATCTGTTGAATTGACATACCGCCAATATCCTGCAGATAAATCGGTACCAGAGTAAAAGACAGCGAGAAAGCCACGTCCCGCACACCATCAGTGAGAAGGATCCAGCTAATTACTCCACCTGCCATAATCATGCCCACCATCAAGCCCAAATCGCGCTTGAGGCTGGTTACAGACAGTTTTTGCGGGTCAGACTCTTTAGTTTGGGCGGCGCTGCGAGCCATTGCGACGCGGATTATTGTTGCGATTAGATATAAACCACCTGCGACTCCCAACATGATCCGGAAACCATAGGTATCTGCCAGCCAACCACCCAAGGGAGGTCCGACAACAGCCACAACCATGAAAATGGTCTCGGTGATACCGAAAACGCGCGCCCGGCTCTCCTCTGCCGATTCTTCGGCGATGAAAGCACTGAAACTCGGGCCCACCAGTGAGCGTGTGATTGAAGACAGCCCTTCGCCCACCAGTAGCCACTGCCAGGTCGGTGCCAGGATCAAACCGATGTATGAGAACACACCCGCGACGCTGCCCATGGCGATGCTGCGCAGGCGACCCAGCGAGTCGGAGATCCAGCCGCCCAATATCTGTAAAGCCAGAGGGACGATTTGGGATAGTGTAAAGAACAACCCAATCTGGACCACGCTGGCATTTAAAGACTTTAAGTAGAGCGGCAGAAGCGGCCCATACATGTTTCCACCTATGTTCGCCAGCACCATTGCCACCATGAATAACAGCATCTTACGGGAAATCAAGGGGGTAGATTCCGATTGTGCGCTGGCAGGCCCTTCCACCCTGCCGGTCTTTCCAACGCTCTCAGTCGTCATCAGAATCCTCTTTTGAGCGATTCATTGAGTTCTCAAATCCTCACCCGGGCGCAGTTCCTTCTCATAGATAACGTACTGGCGCTCAGGATCGGAATGCATGCCCGCCCGTTCATACAGGCGCAAGGCGCCAGTCAGGTTCTGGGCGTCCACACCCAGACCAACTCTGGGCTTCTCCCGCCGGTAGAACTCGCCAAATGTGTGCAGCAAGAGCGCCAATCCCAAACCCTGCTTACGCCAGGGGCGGCG
>JAUWLJ010000023.1 GCA_030613705.1 Chloroflexota bacterium | reverse complement strand
GGTCGTTGCTGGATCCCATATAAGATATAAGAATTATCATCAAGTGATTGCAATCGTGTAATAAAGTGATATTCACCAGTTGCACCTGGGTGAGGCTTCTTACTCGGTAAGGCACCTTTCAACCCTGCTTTCCAGAAGGGTATGAGGGGATAAAACAGATCTGATTTCAGGGGGTTCAATGGAGGCTTGGGTTTTACCTGGTCTCGTTCCCAAATCCACAATAAGATAATAATCGCCCATCCGGTAAAACCACCTAGAATTAGTAGCGGTGAGAAACAGAAGAGCGGTCCTCGAAAATCTCCGAGCTCGTTGATCAAGATCAAGCCTGGCAGGACAAGTAATCCGAGAAGGAGCAGAGCACTAGACATCCATATCCCAAGACGAATTCTACGGTTAAAATCTGCACGATGTTTATTGTACTCAGCTAACTGGTCTTCATATGCTGCACGCTGTCTCGCGTAGACGGATAAGAGAGGTTTCCGCCACTTACTCAGCAAATCATTTTCAGCTGTCCGAATTTGATCGTATGCAGGGAAAATGTTTGAAATTTTGTTATCAATTATTTGCATAATTAATGGAAATTTTGATATTCAGTGTACGGGAGTGATTACCGGATATCTGGTGATGTTGAACTCTTGAAGATGAACAGGATATCTCTTCATTTGAGATCAGGATTCTCTCCCAGGTCAAGATTGTGACGTGAGGTAAATTCCGCTCTCAACTCGTCAATTTGATTTATATCACCATTTGGCGTTTCGTAATACCAAAGCTGCCATCCATTACTTGGTTTACCACCAGTAAGATGTTTTGCAGTCTGATGGATTGAACCAGTAAAATCATTTATGAACAGATTGCCATCGGTTTTGATTACGGCTTTGATATTCTTATCCCCATTAAAATAAAGGTGCTGCCCTGGAGACAGCAGGCCATTCTCAATTAAATTGCCGAATGGAATCCGCTGCTGGTGGCGTTTTTTATCCTGAACCTCGAATATGATTGGGTCAAATTCTCCCACTTGGATGGAGTTTAGCCTATCTTGAGCGAGTTCCACATAGCTGGCATTATTTTCGATACCTATCCAATGCCGATTCAGTTTCTTCGCCACGGCGCCGGTTGTTCCGGTGCCGAAGAATGGATCCAGTACGATATCGCCCGGATTTGTTGAAGACATGATCACTCGGTACAGCAACGCTTCTGGTTTTTGTGTCGAATGTGCTTTCTTCCCATTAATTTTCAATCTTTCTGCGCCAGTACACAGGGGTATGAGCCAATCACTTCGCATTTGGCGCCCCCCGTTAAAGTCTTTCATGGCATGGTAGTTAAATTTATATTTGCTTTTTTTCTGTTTACAAGACCAAATCAGCGTTTCGTGTGCATTTGTAAATCGTACCCCACGAAAATTTGGCATTGGGTTTGTTTTTATCCACACAATATCATTCAAAAACCAGAAGCCTAAATCTTGCATCAGGCTTCCCAGCCGGAAGATATTATGGTACGTACCAATAACCCATATGCTGCCATCATTTTTTAATATCCGTTGAGTTTCTGTCAACCACCCTCGAGAAAACTCATCATAACTTTCAAAATCTGGAAATTGATCCCATCCATCATCAACAGCATCAACCCGGGTGAGATTTGGTCGCCAGAGTTCCTGATTCAACTGGAGGTTATAGGGGGGATCAGCAAATATGAGATCGACAGATTGTTCTGGTATGGTTTTTAAGATTTTGATGCTATCCCCCAAAATAATGTGATCCAGCTGAAGCGGTTGCTTTTTCATCCCAACACTATAAAAGAAAAACTTCAGGAACGCAAGTTAATCATAATAATGGATATAAAAACCTACCTCCAAAATTATAATTTGGAGATAGAGGTTATTCGAATTATTAATTATTTCGCTATTCCACTGAAGAATTTTTAGGACTTCCAATAAACACAGCAGTTATCGAATTATCCTCTCCGAAGAGATAAATATGATCACCTTCAATAACTCCCCCAATAAATGGTGGGATATCTTCCAAACCCACCTCCCATATGGGCTCCTCTGATATCGATAAATAAGCCTTACACTCTATGGTTTGGCTCTCGTCAAATCCATTGCACTCTGTGAGTAAAGATTTTTCTATTTCAATTGAAACAACTGTGTGTGCATTCCTTTCTAATAAATGTCTTCCCAGAAGTCCATCCTCTGGTGACATCCAGACAATGATTATGCCTCCTCCAGTGTATTCTTCTGGATAGTATAGCCATACGATACCGTTGGAATCTGCAGAGGAACCTAGCGGGGGTCTAAGGATGGTGTTGACTTCACTGACGCTTCCCTCACTTAACACCTCAACGCCTGAGGATCCTAACTGCCATTCATTTACCGTATGAACAGATCGCAGGAAATTTTGACCGTTTTCTCCAAATATGTACTCATCAATCCTATCCACTGGATCATAGTCAATGGTCTGACCATTATTAGCGTCGAAAAGATTTTCGGCGATGGAAATAAATCTACCATCATTACTGATGTGAAGGTCATCATAGAAATCGCGGGTAGTCGTTTGAGCCACCCATAAGTCATTCCCGGTTGGAGAAACAGCCTGAATAATCCCTTTACTGTAATTGGTAACAACATAATAAATATTCCCACCGGGACCAATTATGAAACCATGTGCAGGGGTCTCAGCGGCTTCAGATTGGAAGCGCCAGTTCAGGCCATCTTCATCGAAAGAATATAGACCACCGTTGAGATCGAGTAGATAGTAGTTTCCACTCCCATCTAGGATTGGCGGCTTTGCCGGTTCTGCCTCCAATTCTTGGTCCCAGAGAAGATTTCCATCTGAGTCCAGTGCATAAACATTGTTTTCTTCTGATACGACAATTACCGTTCCATCTGGTAAAACTCTCGGTGAAATGTGTGTTGGTGCACTGCGACCGGTTGCACTGGCGCGATAAAAAGGGCGGATTGGTAATTGAATTACATTGACCAAATCTCCAACTGTATTGAGGATATGTAATTTGCCATCATCAGTATGTATGTAGAAAAATCCATCTCGTCCGAAATCTATTCCAAATGTGATCTCATCGGATGCATGGTAGGTCCATAAGATCCCAAGATCTGCTGGTGAGATTGGTGCGGAGGGATGATCAACAGTATCGTTTGAAGCTATAATCTCTTTAAGGTTTTCATTGATTTCGAAGACATATCCATCTTCTGTAGTGACGAAATAACGGTTATCTACAACCACCCCACCAGCGACTGGTCCATAATTACCAAGGTGGAATTTCCAAAGCGGATCATTTGAAGCAGGATTTAAATAAGCGCAATCTGTCGAGCTCGGGTTAAATGATCCCCCCCCACATACAAATGCCGAGAGATCGCTCTGCATGACAACCAGAGTTCCTGAACTGATCCGTACTTCAGTCACTCCAAGGGATTGATCATCTTGCGATACCCATAAAAATAGTGTGTTCCCCCCTGGGGTTGTATAAAGCTGCCAGGAAACTCCTTCCTCATTGACACCAACATTGGAAGCTGTGAAAACTTCGTTGATAGCTGATGAATTCCATTCAGCGATATCGATAATTTCGATCACATTGTCGTTAATCTCCCATTGGATAATTTTGTGTCCAGTCAGCAGGTAATTTACCCCATCTTTCCCAGAGAAGAAGCGCCGTATGTCGAGATCGAATTCATATTCAATCAAGTCCCCACCCTCTGTGGAAAAGATGTCATTTTTTAGGTAAACGTATTCGCCATCGGAACTTGGATAGGGGGTTTCAAAGAATGAGGATGTGTTTACCTGGGTTACCCATAAGGCTTTACCTGAGGGAGATACAGCTTGGACATAACCTTTTGAGCTGCTCCCAATTGTGTAATAAATCGTACCGTCAGGACCGATGGCAGGTCCCGAGTGGGACCGGTCACCAGCCTCGGTTTGGTAGTGCCAAATAATCTCTCCTTGGGGAGTTATTTTGGTTAAACCGCTGGACCGATCAGCGATCAGTAGATTTCCGCTCTCATCGAGAGCGGGTGTTCCCATCCCTCCTGATGAGAGTTGTACTTGCCATAAACTATTGCCATTTAAATCAGAAGCATACACATTTCCAGCCTGGGATACGAGATAAAGTTGATCTTGATTAATCGAGAGAGCGGGGCCACCCGAAAATCCACTCTCATCGAAGAATTCCCAAATGATGCTGGGATCATATGTGACTTCTGATGACGCCTCAGTTGGTTTGCTTGCTGTGCTTGTTTGCGAACCATCTGGGGATGGTTGTGCCCAAAGATCATAATTGGTCAGAACTTTGGAAACATCTACCAGAACAGCAGCATCAAGCATTAATAATGCACCGAAATTAAGAATAAAGAACACCCCGATCAAGGTCAAACCTAATCTAAGAGGTCTAATGCGGAAAAACTGAATAACTGGATGCCAAACATTTTGATCTAGCCATAGTCCAACTTGGTTGCGTGTTTCTGCAAATCTACTCCTCCTCCGAACCTGGAGAAATCCTATATTTTGACGCAGACCTTCCCCAGTTAAATTGAATCCTAAAACAGTAAGAAATAACGTTGTTCCCACTGCAACCATCGCCCAAGGTTTTGTTAATGTTACCCAAGAAGTAGCTAACATCTGACCCAGTTCTGGATTACCACTGATTCGTCTGGCAACAAAATCCTCCACATCAACCCACACATCGCCTCCGATGTAATACCCCAAAAATCCCAACCCAGCAGAGAGCATTAATGTACTGCTGATCTCAATTGCGAAGAGCATCAGCAGCATCGGAGTGATTTGCTTTAGGATATGATTCAAGAGAATTTGCTGATTTGAGGCACCTATTGCGTTTGCGGCTTCTACATAAACCTGGCCTTTCACAATCCGAGTCTGTTCCCTGACTTGGAGAGCTGTATCCACCCAACCGGTCAGGGATAATCCGATGATAAATGCCCAGATCCCTAATTCGACTCCAACAATGGCAATCGCCCCCAGCGCAACCAATAGAACGGGCAAAGCAAGTGCGACTTGGATAAGCCCATTCAAGAAGCGTCCGGTTTTGCCGTTGAACCATCCGGCGGACAACCCGATGATTACACCTAGAACCAACCGCACAAGCGCCACAATTACGACCATGATCATCGTCGGGCGAATTCCCCATAATAATCGGGAATAAAGATCTCTTCCAAAGTTGTCCGAACCAAGCGGATAACCAGGCGTACCGATATCAAATGGTGGTATATACCATTGACCATCGATCATGGTGATGTTACGTTCTTCTGCAGGATCTTTTGGAGCGATGCTTGGTCCCACGATCGCAATAATGGTGATGGTGGTGACAAGAACCAAGCCTGCAATTAGGGGCCAGTTTGCTCGTCTGCGAGGGGGTGTATCCTTGGTTTCCTGCTTGTATTTTGGATATTGACCTGTGCTTGTATTCAAATCATAATCTCCAATAAATAATCATATTAGATATTGACGATTTCGGTCTCTTGTTCCCGCAAGCGAGGATCGAGATATCTTACAAATACAGCGGCAATGAAGTCTGTCAACAAGAAGAGAGCGGCGATAAGTGTCAGGACGGTTGCCATGACTGGTGGGTTTAGAAAGAGAGGTGATCCCCCAGAAGAAGTCAGCTGAGCAGGGACCAAGGTCCAACCTAAGATGCGGCCTAATCCTGGCCAGCGGAAGAGCCATTCGATCATGATCAGTTCCCCAACCAAGAACCGCTGTAGACCGGCAATGGTCAAGATTACAGGGGCAACAACGTTTCTTAGGGCAAAGTGGAGGCGAATTGATCGCCAGGTGCGACCCAAGCTGCGCCCGGCAATAACATACTGCTTGCCTAATTCGCCTGAGAGAACTCCTGCAGTTACCTGGGCAAGTTGAAAGGTCGGTCTGGCCATTAATGCTATGACCGGTAGGATCAGGTGCGCATCCCAACCGAAACCACTGAGAGGTAAAAGCATCTCTGTTTCAGGACCGCGCCACAAAATATAAAATATCAAACCGATAATCAATAGACTTCCAATATAGAAACTAGGCATCGCCAGGCCGATGGTTGATGACACCGTCAACCACCGGGACACTTCAGGTGGATCATTTCCAGTAGCCTTAAATCCTAAATACAGTCCTGCGATCACACTTATCGTTAATGAGATCACAAGGAGACCAAAACTTGCGATAGTTGCTTGTTTAAGAGTTTCTCCTAACGTAACAGGAGTATTCGCACGAGAATTATCTGGCGTTGCCAGTTCCATTCCAAAATCAAGATTTATCATGGTCTGCAGATAATCTAAATACGCGGGAATTAATGGTCCAGCCTCTTCCGCTTGAACATATGGTGTTCTGGCAGCCCGGATTGGACGAGCGTAATGCGCGTAGGCAAAACCCAGAAAATTAACTAGCAATAAGAGCAGAGGAATGATCAGTAATCGCTGAATGATAAATTTTGCCATAATTGTTCTCCGCACCTAATACAAGCAGATTATATTTAGAATTCTAAGATCGATCTGTCACCTGTATTTTCTTAATAATTAATTCTTCCCAAATGAAACTGGGTTTGTTTCTTTCTTTTCTTGAATATTGACAAGTTTTCCATCTTCAAACTCTATGATTATATCGGCGAACGGGAGCATATTCGAGTCGTGACTGGCAACAATTACTGTGACTCCGAATAGTTCAGCAATTTCGTGCAGCAGACCAATGATGGTTGCGTCTGAACTACTATCTAGTTGTCCAGTGGGTTCATATGCTAAAAGAATTGAGGGCCGATTTACCAGGGCGCGTGAAATGGCAACACGCTGTTGTTCCCCTCCCGAGAGCTCGTAAGTAAGGTGTTTTGCACGATGATCCAATATGGATCTCGTGCATCTAGAGGCTGAATGATTCCAGAGATTTCTATCCAGAAGGATGGCTTGGTCTCATCGTTATTCCTGCTCATTGGTAAGCGATCACCTAATCGAATGTTGTAAGCCTCAGCCATTGGTTCGAATATCACCGCTTTAATTAGATCCGCTTCCTGACTGGGATTCTCTGGCAAATCTCCTGATATAAATTCAATCCTGTTATCAATGCCACCATAAAATCTAAAATTAATTCTTTCATCGGAGATCAATGAATCTTCTTGCCAGGGAAATACTCACGGGGTTCCAATCGCATTGACTACTTCGGATAATTCACTAAAATTATTCTCGAGAATGTCATTGATATCTGCTATATGATCTCTGTAAACTTCTGATCCCTGATTGTTGGTTGTGGTTAGGTATATCGTCCCGTTTTCATTAAGGGAGGAGCGCAATTTATGAGGCAGTGCAAAATCCATGACCGTATTTACGATCAATGGTCCATTTGCCAGAAAGGTTGTGGACACAAGGACGCCAAACAAAACTGTGGATAATACCTGCCAGTGCCGTCTTGCTCGGTTGATGAGGAAGAGATCACCAAATCAGTTTAGCAAAACTTTTTAAAGATATTATGAAGATAATGCTGGGAGAATCGCTGATTCTGAGGGTGAATTTAAATATGCATTGGTCTTCGACATTTTATGAGCAGAGAATCGGATGAACTATGTATTTATTAATAACTTGCTTTGAGGGGATTGTGCAGCAATTCAAGGTTCAACAACCAAGAACACCGGTGAAATGGCACTTATCTGTGGATTGTCAATTGATTCTGCGGTTACAACCCAGCCCTCTCCGATTTCTGCACTGATTGGAATAAATAAATCAATCGCAAAGGTTCCGTTGATCTCAGTCCATGTTGTTGAACTAATCAATTGGGATTCTCCTTCCAAACCAAAGGTATAAAGAATCTCATGGTTAGATGGGAAATTACTGCCGACAATGGATAGCGCAGTCCCAGGAAGGCCCGCTGGAGGCCAGATAGTGAGAATCGGTTGGAGTAAAGGTTGTTGGCTGGTAACAGTGAATTCATTCGATCTGGCGATTATCTCGCCGCCAGTTGCATCTGATTCGATCGCCACAACGGTCCATATCTCACCCGCTTGAGCACTGAAGGGGATTATGTAGTCAGTTCTGAAGAAACCATTTACATCTGTTGTCACAGCTCCTTCAATGCTGTAAATTACCGTGTCGCGGGATAAACCCAGCGTTACAGCTGAAAATGGCGGAAAACCCAAACCTCCCACTTGAATAGTCGTGAGTTGGGGACCACTGATAGGAGTAATGAGGATAGTTTTTCTATGTCCTGGTATGATGATCTTTTCGCCGATATCCAGCTGATTTGGGTTGCTGATTTGTGGGTTTACAGCCAGTAAGGAGGCTACCGTTTGGGTGTACTCGGCCGCAATAGCGTTCAGGGTATCTCCTGGTTTAACGATATAAAGTGAGGGTTCCTTTGGATCTTTTGGCTGCGTAATGATAAAAATATTTGATGTCGAGCCAACATTCGGGAAGCTGCGGGTCCCTGCAATGACCACCCAATACTCACCAATTTGAGCAGTGCTGGGTATGGTCAATTGGGTTTGGAATGTTCTGCTCGGATTTGTTGAAGTAGTTCCTACTTGCTCATACGAGACCAAATATTGCCCCATACTTAGATTGATTGTCGTCACTGGGGGGAAACCAGTTCCACTGACCTGAATCTCAGTCTCAACTGGCCCGCATTTAGGATTAACAGTCGTCAGCGGGGTCCCTGGCTCTTGTGGAGGGATATATATTAATTGACCAGAGTTCAACTGATTAATTTCAGTAACTTGGGGATTTGCTGCTAGTAATGATTCTAAATCACGGTTGAATTTAACAGCAATTCTGATTAATGTATCTCCTTCCTGGGCGATATATGTCGTACCAGCATTCGGATTTGGAGCAAGCGGGATTACAGAAAATTCGTTTGATACACCGATGAACTTTGCTGAGCTGATCTGGATTTCTCCTGTCACAACCCAGAGGGTACCTGGTTGTGCTGAAGAGGGGAGAATCGCGGATGTGTCAATTCTGCCAAATTCATCGCTAGTTGTTCCGCCGATTTCAACTGGATCAAAACCCTTTTGCCCAATACTCAATTGGACATTCGTGTTAACTGGAAATCCACTCCCGACGACTAGCAGGCTTGTTCCAGGTATTCCACAAGCTGGGGCGATGGCGATGATTGTATCTACTACTGATTCTGCGTCTGGGATTCGGATGATCTGTCCTGGATATAAATTGTCCGGGTCAGTGATCTCTGGGTTGATTTTAAGAATTGCATCGACAGTCGTACCGCACAGATCAGCGATCTCTTCAATCGTATCGCCAGGTAAAACGATATAAGTATCACCACACGGACTTTGTGCAAATGCATCAATTATGAAATCATTTGATCCAGCGTTGAGCAATATTGTTTGGATCAGCAGAATTAAAACAACTACCCTGTATGGGTTGAATTTTCGGTAGAGTTGTGGGAAGAAGTAAAGATATTTCATTCCAATGTTAGTCGAGATTCTGCAGCATCCTCTGTTTTGTTCTCCAGTCCACAAAATCGAGGAATATTTCCCTTCAAGCCAGAGCTCATTTAATTAAATAATGAACTTCCCATTCTTATAAAAACTCTCGCCATCGATCCTGATTTCACTTTCTGCCATATCACACAACATATCCCAATGGATTGCAGATTCATTCACACTGCCGGTTTCTGGATAGCCGCTGCCCAAGGCAAGATGAATAGTACCACCCATTTTTTCGTCAAATAACATATTTTTTGTGAACCGTTGGATTCCATAATTAGTCCCGATCCCCCATTCACCGAGGAAGCGTGCGCCTTGATCGGTATTGAGAGAGGTAGTCAATAATTTCCCACCTTTGGACGCCTTTTCTTTAATAACTTTTCCGTTTTCAAACCAAAGTTCTACATCAATAATCTCTTGTCCTTCGTAAATCGCTGGATAGCTAAATCGAATCCAGCCATTGGCAGAATCCTCAACCGGACCGGTAAAGATTTCGCCATCTGGAAAATTGTATTTCCCGTCAGCTTCTTTGAACCGCCGATCTTTAATCGAGAATTTCAGATCGACATCTTTTCCTTTGATTTCAACCACATCCTTTCCAGACAACCATTCAATCAGCTCTTTTTGTTTTTTTCCTTCATTTCTCCAGGCTGAAACCGGATCCGGGTCATCTAGAAGACCAGCACCGAATACGAACTCTTGATAATCATTCAAACTCAAATCAGCTTCCTGGGCGCTTGCTTGAGTGGGAAACTCGGTATAACACCAGCGCAGCTCCAGATTTGCTGAGCGCTCAAAGAAGGTCTTTGTTAGAGGGGTATTTGCTTTACGAACACGAGAAATCCGTTGAGAATCTATCCCTGATAATTTTCGGGTGTTGTACTCAGCTCCAATCACAAGCATAGCATCGAAGGT
This sequence comes from Chloroflexota bacterium, assembly GCA_030613705.1. Taxonomy (GTDB): domain Bacteria; phylum Chloroflexota; class Anaerolineae; order Anaerolineales; family UBA4823; genus PFL25. The sequence goes on along the minus strand of JAUWLJ010000023.1, from coordinate 2,380 downwards.
TTCTGTGATCAGCCTACGAACTGGTGAGACATAATCCAATTGATCATCTCCGGCATATTTATAAAAGAGCTCTTCCCCTCCTTGGAGGGAGATACTGTTTAAGACATGAGCACCAGCTATCAGAGCCTCTTGGTATACAAGGCGGGCGAGTTCCTGAGCTAAAGGGCTGGTGCGAATCTCGAGCTGATCACCCGGTTTAATTTCCAGTGAATAATGGACCAGTATTTGAGCGAGTTTGGTCAGGCGTTGGTCGGTCATAATATCGATCCTTTCCGTTGCCAATGAGTTCGTGGATAGATATCTAGATTTTACCAGAACCGGACAACGATCTTATGGATAAGAATGTGATGATAAAATAAAATACGCCCTCATTAATTTGTGAAAACACTCATGGAGGCAGCAATACTAACCGCAAGGCAGGTCGCTGATTTCGTTACATTGCTTCGGGCTTTCCTCGGTTTGAGCTTGGTTTGGCTAGGGTTAACCGAAGGCTCGCTAGGTTTGCAAAAGGCGGTGCTGATCATGATTGCTGCATGGACGGGGGACACGATAGACGGGAAAATTGCCCGGCGAAGTAAAAGCTACTATCATTCCTGGATTGGTGATCACGACCTCGAAATTGATATGGCAGTTTCCTGTGGTTTGTTAGTGTATTTGATCACCTCTGAATATATCAATGTTTGGATTGTATGTTTCTATGTATTGTTCTGGGCGTTCATGCTTTGGCGCTGGAAGAATTTCAATGTATTAAGGTTGCTATGCCAAGCTCCAATCTATGGCTATTTTATTTGGGTCGCTATGACCCGCTTACCCAATGCTGGCATCTGGATCTTGGTTTGGATGGTGGTGGCAGTCATCATGACCTGGCCGCAGTTTCCTCAGCATATTGTGCCGGGATTTCTAAAAGGTCTGCGTGAGTTTTGGATTAATAGGGAAGAAGTTGGTTAGGACTGATGATATAATCACCGCTCTCTAAACACCTCACCAGTGGGGGAAAAATATCCAGGGAGATTCATTTGTCGGTTCTCAATGAAAAATATTTAAAAGTAGAATATCCGAACACGAGCTCATTAAATTTCCATCGAAAACTCAAGGTCTTGGGAAAAAGAACACTCCGCTCCTCGGTATTACAAAGGGTTCAGCCATTCGCACAAAGAATTAGTTCAGTGACTGAACCATCAGGGCGCATATCCATTAAGCATGATCCTGAAAATTATCGAGGAAGAACTTCTGATGAGCATGTTGTCATCTTGACAGCAAATCTCTGGCACGATTGGCCGCGCCAGCGAAGGCTCAGGGAGAGGTTGGAGTGTTTTGTTGAGCTGGTCCAAAAGGAAGGGGTAGATATTCTATTACTTCAGGAATTGGCTCGCATAAAAGATTTCAAAACTGATCAATGGCTCGCTGATCAGTTGGGTATGGCTTATGTTTATTCACGGGCTAATGGTCATGCTAGCGAGATCGGATTTGAGGAAGGTTTAGCGGTTTTTAGTCGATTTCCAATAAAAAAGCCACGACTGGCGCAATTAAGCGATCACAAAAATCCTTTTTTCAGGCGCATAGCACTGGGTACATCGATCGAGGTCTATGGGGGAAATCTCCTTGCTTTCACCGTTCATCTCGGTATTAATGGGCGCCAGAATGAGTCCCAATTTTGCCGATTAATAAATTGGGTCGAAGAACAATCAGGAAGTGTACCAGCCGTGATTGGTGGTGATTTCAATGCCCGTGAAAACACAGCCCAAATTCGCAATGCACAATATTCTTGGCAGGATTCTTTTCGCGAAATCAATCCTGATGATGATGGTTTTACCCATGAAATCCAATGGCCGTGGGGGGGGACTCTCACCCGTTCAAGATTGGACTATCTCTTCTTAAGGAAGGGAAATATTCCTTGGAGAGTCGACGAGGCTCGTCATATTGAGATAGATGGTTGTTCAGTTTCTGACCACACACCCGTGTTGATCAAAGCTCGAATACTAACCGGGAGGATTCAATCGAGTTCAGAAAATGATCCCCACCAATGATAGGTCTCTCCTCAAATTGAACATATCCTTCTGACCCGTGGGACGTGATGACAGTTTTGGATTTTGGCTGAGATTCTTATAACCGGATCAATACTTCACTATTGCTCAATTATTTATTATTCCATTTGTTGATCGCTGGCCGATCATTTATTCCTGTTCGCTTATCGATAGCGGGACGGATTGGGGATCGTCAAGATCAGATTACACCGTAGGGGAATTAATCAATCATTCGAGTTACCGCTGAGGAATCTGTAACAAACTTCAGCAATCAACGTTATCTTATATTGAATCTTAATTACGATATTCCAAGGGTGGGGGCTAGTTGGGTGGGATCTACCCTGTTTTATTCTCTC
>JAUWLJ010000096.1 GCA_030613705.1 Chloroflexota bacterium | reverse complement strand
CAGCTGCGAGCATCCACTGGTTGACCCGTCCTCATTTATTCACCCTGCTTATTACTGTGTTGTGGATTAGGGAATTGGAAAGATGGAGGTTGACTGGTCGCTGGCGCTGGTGGGTGTTACCTTTATTGATGCTAGTGTGGGTAAATTTCCATGGAGCTTTTATTGTCGGAATACTGATTTGGGGAATTTACCTGATTGACAATTTGCTATCAAATAGGCGATTCAGTAGTGTGCATGAACGCCGATTTTCGAATGTTGATGTGAATGCAATTAACAAAATGCAGCCCCGGATACTGATTCTTACAGGTATTTTTGTTCTGTTTATGACTTTGGTTAATCCGGTGGGATGGCGGATATGGGAAACGACATTCGGATTCTTGCAAAGCCGGTATTTGGTCGGTCACACTGTAGAGTATCTCCCACCGGATTTTCAACAAATCAGCTCCTGGCCATTTTTGGTAATGATTTCCTTATCCATTTTGGTGGCCAGTCTCAACCGCAAGCGATCCACAATTGCCGCTGCCTTGCTTATAACATCCTGGACTATCTTTGGATTGATCAGTGCACGCAATATTGCTATTTATGCAGTCATCGCAGCACCGATTTTAGCAGGGACTGGCTCATCTTTTCTGCGTAATAATAAGGGTTTCGAGCGTGTTGCCAGTTTTGATGCAAGGCTACGTGTGGTAGACAGTAATCTGTTCGGATATATCTGGCCGCTGGTAAGCATCCTCTTGATCGCCGGGATATTGTATAGCGGTGCTAACATAGATTTCACTGGTACTGGCAATCGATTTTCGGAGAATGTGTTTCCGGTAGAGGCAGTCGATTGGGTTTCCGAACAACAAGAAATGGGTTTTGTGTTCAACTACTTTCCATGGGGCGGCTATTTGCTTTACCGCGGTTGGCCGCAGCAGAAAGTTTTTATAGATGGCCAGACTGATTTTTATGGCGAATCCTTAACCCGCCAATATGAAACGGTCATCACACTGGGTCCCGGTTGGAGAGGAATCTTGGATAAATACCACGTCCGTTGGGTGATGATGCCCGCTGATGCTCAGCTCATCAAAGCCTTGGAGGGACTTCCTGGCTGGAAGATGGAATACCAGGATGAAATCGCGGCAATTTACTATTCTGACCCTTGATGCTGGCACCAAGTAAAAAAATGAAGATAAAATTATTAGCAGAATCTCGCTCGTTATTTATATTGATACATTTCCATAAGGACGACTCGTCTATCCTGCTTGATTAGGGAATTCATCAGAGAGAGATTAACCCCGTACCCACGCTTGGCGGAGTCCGATAAAAATTTATGATTTCATTCTTCAATCGCTTCTGGTACTTATCAGCTATCCTGATCGTCGGGTTATTGGTGCTGGTCACCTGGGCAAATTATGATTTCGCACAGCAGAACACAGGTGGGAATGACTTTCTGGTGCATTGGGTGGGAGCACGCGCCCTATTCGTTGAGGGTTTAAGTCCGTACAGCAATGCCGTCGCTGAACGAATTCAGACTCTGGCTTACGGTCGCCCTGCACTCCCGGGGGAGCACGAGTTAAGAGTTGCTTATCCTATGTATTCGGCGCTAGTTTTTTTACCATTCGCCTTGATCAGTGATTATGAGCTGGCAAGAGCATTGTGGATGACCACACTTGAAGCTGCCTTGATTGGATTAGCGTTCTTGAGTTTGAAACTAACACGCCTGAAAATGAGTATCTGGTTGTTACCGTTTTTCTTGATATTTTCAATATTTTGGTATCACAGCCTGAGACCGTTGATCAATGGGAATGCGGTAATCCTGGTTGCATTAGCCCTGGTTGCAGCCTTCGCGGCTTTGAAAACGGGAAGAGATGAGTTGGCAGGTGTGCTGTTAGCTTTCAGCACGATAAAACCCCACCTGGTCATTTTACCGATTATTTTTATCTTGATCTGGACCATCTCCTTTGGAAGATGGCGGACATTAGGCTGGATGCTCATTTCGCTGGTGCTGCTCTCGATTAGTGCGGCATTATTCGTGCCTGATTGGCCACTACAGAATCTAAGAGAGATATTGGCTTACTCCAGCTACAATCCACCAGGGACTCCCGGGGCAGCATTCGAAACATGGCTACCGGCCGCCGGACGCCGGTTGGGCTGGGCATTAAGCGCTCTGATGGGTCTAATTCTGGTCACAGAATGGGTATTCGTGAGACGGAGAGAATTCCGCTGGTTTTTATGGACTGGTTGTTTGACACTGGTTATCAGCCAGTGGATTGGCATTCAAACCGATCCGGGGAATTTTATCCTGCTCTTCTTTCCACTGATTCTAGTATTTTCAATGTGGGTGGAGCGATGGGGTAGAGCTGGTTCGGTGTTGACCTCGATTACTTTGTTCCTGCTTTTTATTGTGCCCTGGGTGATTTTCCTTCAAACAGTTACGTATGGCAACCAGCCATTGCAACACCCTATCATGTTCTTCCCACTGCCTTTGTTTTTGCTGATCACTTTATATTGGGTGCGTTGGTGGGCGATCAACCCCAGGCGATTGTTGGTAGAGGAGTTGCGTGCTTATGAGGATCAAACCTAGTAAGAATAAAAAAATTAGTTTGAGAAGCAGGATGGCGATGCATATGTAATCTGGGGGTTAGACCAGGATATCGCATTTTATGAAAATTCGAGACTACGCTGGGTTATTCACGATTGGAGTGATCATCTTTCTGGGGATAGCGACTCAAGAATCAGTCCCGGGATACATGGATGCTGATTATTATTACGCCAATGGGTTGCGCATAGCCACAACTGGACATTGGAATGAACCATTTCTATGGAATTATCTGGATGAGCCAGAAGGATTACCACATCCAGCATTCACTTACTGGATGCCCATGGCTGGTATTGTCTCCGCATTGGGGATTATCCTGACCGGATTGAACAATTTCTGGGGGGCAAAGCTTGGTTTTGTGTTGATCGCGAGCTGTCTGGCTCCATTAACAGCGCATCTGGCATTCTCGATTACACCCAAGCGCTGGGCTGCTTTGCTGGCAGGCGCATTAGCCCTATTCTCTGGATTCTATTACGCTTATCTACCAACGACTGAAACTTTCGGTATCTATATGATCTTGGGCATTGTATTCTTCTTGCTGGTGATGAAGCTGCAGAAGGATGCAAATGAAGTCGATCTTAAATTCAATTCTGGTCAGAAGATCAAAAAGGATTACAAAATCGGTTCTCTCACTTCACCGCCGTGGATTTATTTATTAGCGGGGCTGATCGTTGGTTTGATGTATCTGACACGGGCAGATGGGGTAATTTGGCTGGGGATGGCACTATCAGCAATTTTTCTCCAGGGATACGAACGATATAAAGGTGGTAGCCGACGAGGTGAAAATAATGGGTTTCGATACTTTATATGGTTCCCACTTATTTTAGCTTTTGGAGCTTTTCTAATTACTATCAGCCCTTGGATATTGCGAAATTTATCTAGTTTTGGATCGATATTTGCACCTGGATCAGGAAGAGCGATTTGGTTGACCGCATATGATGAATTGTATGCCTTTCCGGCTTCCCAATTGACATTCGAAAGGTGGTTGAGTTCTGGGATCGTAGAAATATTAAGAGTAAGAGGATGGGCTTTAGGTTTAAATACCTTGACTGCGATTGCAGTACAGGGGAGTATCTTCCTGGCACCCTTGATTGTGGCCGGAATGTGGTCAAAGCGAATAGACTGGCGAGTATTTGTCGGTGCAAGTGGATGGTTAGTGAGCTACCTGGCAATGACACTTATATTCCCCTTCCAGGGTGCACGAGGGGGTTTTTTTCACGCTGGTGCTGGTTTTCAACCACTTTTTTGGGCGCTCGTTCCAGCTGGGTTGCTGGTTTTCATCAACTGGGTATCCAGGTTTAGGAATTGGGAATTTAAGCGGGCATTAAAATTATTTGCAGGAGGCGTTGTTGGATTAGCAATTATCATGACTGTTTTTGTAACCTGGCAACGAGTAATAGGTGATAATCGCACAGCTCCTAACTGGGGAAAAAACGAACTTGCTTACCAGGAAGTTGAGGTATATTTGGATGCCCTGGATGTGCCATCTGAAGTTGTTGTGATGGTGAATAATCCCCCGGGATATTATGCAATGACTGGTCGACAGGCGATAGTTATCCCAGATGGAGATCTGCAGACCGCTCTCCTTGCGGCACGAAAATACCAAGCCAGCTATCTCATCCTTGATGAGAACTACCCCCAAGGACTGGGTGAAATCTATCTGAATCCCGGAAATTATCCTGGGATAAGCTACCTGGAAACGATCCAGCAGATGCAAATCTATTTGTTAAACAGATGAATTTACGACGAATCGCAAACAGCCGCTATTACTCAGCGGGAATACTAGGATTGTGTGCAGCAGTTGCTCTTGGGAGCTATTTGCTCGCCTCCGACTGGGTTTTCCGGATAGGTTATCCCCTGGATGATGCTTGGATACATCAAACCTACGCGAGAAACCTGGGAGCAACTGGTTCTTGGGCATTTATCCCAGGCCAACCTTCGGCAGGTTCAACAGCACCTGGCTGGACATTGCTTCTTGCAATCGGGTACTGGGTGAACCTAAACGCATATTTCTGGACTTATTTCCTCGGATGGGCTGTGTTGTGGTTATTATCTCTGACAGCTACTTATGGCTTTAGAATGTTACTTCCGCATCATGCGGAGTGGGGAATATTGGCCGGATTGTTGGTCATTTTTGAATGGCACCTTACCTGGGCGGCTGGCTCAGGTATGGAGACACTGCTTTCTGGATTGATTGCCTTGGCAGTGCTCCTTTGGATGATCAACCTTTCGGACCAAAGTGTCCATGAAATTAATCATCTCGGATGGCGGTGGTTGGGATTAGGTTTGTTAGTTGGTCTCAGTGTATGGGTACGCCCAGATGGAATCACGCTGTTAGGTGTGGTTGGATTGACCTTAATTATGACCGATGTAGAACTAATAACTAAGCTGCGTTCTGGTCTCAACTTAGGCGCTGGTTTTCTTTTGGCCACTATTCCATATTTGTTGTTTAACCTGGTATTAGCGGGAGAGATTTTTCCCAACACTTTCTATGCCAAACAGGCGGAGTATGCTATCTTAGGATCTTTTCCTTTTTGGGAGCGTTTTTTTAACCTGATCAGGCAGCCACTAACTGGGGTGGGAATCGTCCTGCTGCCGGGCTTTTTTTGGATGGGCATAGAAACTTTGCGGAAAAGAAAATGGGCTCGAGTCTTTTCCGTGCTTTGGATTCTTGGGTATCTGATCCTCTATGCCTTCCGTCTACCTGTAACCTACCAACATGGGCGCTACATCATGCCAGTGATCCCTGCATTTTGTCTTTTTGGATTGGTGGGGATGGTTTTTCTGGTTGATTTACTGGCTGAACAATATTTAGGTAGAGTTATTAAGATTGCGTGGATAATGATCGCTGCTGTAATTCTATTTGCATTTTGGATTCTTGGTCTGCGGGCATACGCCATGGACGTCGCGGTTATTGAGAGCGAAATGGTAGACACAGCTCAGTGGATCGGGAAAAATACTGAAGAGGAATCACTGGTAGCTGCTCATGATATCGGAGCATTAGGTTATTACGCAGACAGGAACTTGCTCGATTTAGCTGGTTTGATCTCTCCTGAAGTGATCCCATTTATTCGTGATGAAACAGCTTTAAGAAATCATATAAACAAAGAAGGGGCGAATTACCTGGTCACCTTCCCAGGATGGTATCCAGATCTGGTTAAAAATGCTGGAATAATCTACCAGACAAATGGAGCATTTAGTCCGATGATGGGTGGAGAGAACATGGGTGTGTATGATTGGGGGCAACCATGATCACAAAAATTATGGATATTGATGCTGAATTACTCCTATGCTATACTTTCGAGAGGTCAGCTGACCCCACAGAGAGGGATTAATGGAGACTATTCGCATAGTTGTTGTTGATGATCACCCGCTGTTCAGGCAGGGCGTTGTGGATACCATTTCAATCGAACCTGATTTCGTTGTAGTTGGGGAAGCTACAAGCGGTGAAGAAGCGCTTGAGCTCATTCGAAATTTGAGTCCAGATGTAGGAATTGTAGATGTCAATTTACCTGGTATCAATGGACAGCAGGTGACGCAGCATGTTGTCAAAGAGAAATTGCCGACCCGGATTATCTTGTTGACCGCTTATGATGATGCGGAACAAAAATTGCACGCAATGAAGGTCGGGGCTGCTGGTTATTGTGTAAAGGATGTCCAACCGGAGACGCTTGCACAAAATATTCGTGAGGTTGTAAATGGATATTTTGTCATCGGCGAAGAAGTGCTCAGCCCTGATGAACTTGAGCAGTGGTTGGAACCGGAAAGTGAGACAGAGCGCAGTTTTTACAGTGAGCTTGGTGATCCGTATGAGCCTCTCTCCAAACGGGAAATGGAAGTGCTGGCACAATTGACCAAAGGCATGAGCAATAAAGAGATCGCTAAGGAGCTCGGTATCAGCCATCAAACTGTTAAAAATCATGTAACCTCAATCTTACGGAAATTAGGAGTCGAAGACCGCACGCAAGCGACACTGTATGCTCTAAAAAGAGGTTGGGTTCGTCTGCAAGATGATGACAAGGAGATTCAGGGATGAATCAAATTGATATTCCAGAAGTTGAAGAATCGCAGCAAAGTGAATCGGAAAAACTGCTTGAGCAAATTAAAGAACAATTAGCTCATGTTCGTCAGGAGTATCAAGAAATTCTGATGCTTCATGAACAAAGCAAATTAGAAGTTAATAAACTCACTCAAAGAAATGCGACAGCTACTGGAACACTGCAGCGTGTACAATCACAATTTGAGCGCATACCTCGAGAGGAAATTCGCACAGCTTATGATGCTGCCTTGAATGCTCAGCAACGCTTGTTCGTCATCCGGGGGCAAGTAGAGAAGTTGCAGAGTGATAAAAACCATTTACAGCGGCAGATCGAACTAATGGAGCTGATTGAGGGGATGCTCTCGAAAGAACCGATTTCGATAAAGAATTCACCGAGTGCTTCAGCAACGGTTGAACTGCTCGAAATGTTAATTCAGGCTCAGGAGGCAGAACGTCTGAGATTATCGCGTCAAATGCATGATGGACCAGCGCAAACTCTGTCAAACCTGGTTCTCGAGACAGAGATCGCAATGCGGCTCTTTGATGTTAACAAGGAAAAAGCATATCAGGAATTGGGTTCACTCCGCGATTCAGCCTCCAATACATTTCAGCAGGTGCGCGATTTTATTTTTGAACTACGACCCATGATGCTGGATGACTTGGGTTTGATCCCAACCGTTAAAAAATACTCCTTGGCTATACAGGAGCTGTCTGGTACTTCGATCCGGTTTGGAGTCACCGGTCAAGAACGACGGATGGAGCCTTACCTGGAGGTAATGATATTCCGGGCTGTTCAGGAATTATTAAGGAATGCGATAAATCACAGCCAGGCGGACCAGATTGAAGTCCAGATCGACGTGGGTGATTCGTTTGTGATGGCCGTGGTGGAAGATGATGGAATCGGTTTTGATATCCAAGTCCTGGA
>JAUWLJ010000347.1 GCA_030613705.1 Chloroflexota bacterium | reverse complement strand
TGAGTGAATTGATGGGGACCACCACCCACAGAATTACAGCATTCATCGAAGATCAAATGATGATCAAGAGTGAGGCAGAATTAGCGCTGATCCGGGAGAGTGTGAAATGGGGGCACCTGGCGCATGTACTGCTGCAGCGTTACACAGAAGTGGGGGTAACTGAAACTGAAGTCAGCCAACGAGCCAGTACTAAAGCAAATCTGGTCATGTTGGACGCGATTGGACCAATATACCGGGCTCAAAGCCCGTTCTCAGATGGAGCAGGAGCGGGATATCGAGGGCAAATTGGCCGCAACGCTGCCATACCGCACGCTTTGACGAACAACATCATTTTCCAAGAGGGTGATGTCTTGGTGACCGGCGCTGGGGCTCCGGTCTGGGGATACAATTCCGAATTAGAGCGGACGATGATCATCGGTCAAGCCAGCGATGATCAAAAGCGAATGTTTGATCATATGGTGGCTTTACAGGATACTGCATTTTCAACTATCATTCCAGGAGCGAAATGTTCAGATGTTGATAGATCAGTGCGCGAATATTACGAAGAAAATGAATTGATGAGTTATTGGAAACACCATGTTGGTCATGCGATTGGTTTGCGCTATCACGAAGCCCCTTTCTTGGACCTGGGTGATGAAACTGAAATTAAACCAGGGATGGTGTTCACCGTCGAGCCAGGACTGTATGTGCCTGAGTTGGGAGGTTTTCGTCATTCGGATACAGTCGTGGTCACGGACTATGGAAACGAGATTCTTACCTACTATCCCCGCGATCTGGATAGTTTGACAATTCCGGTTTGACACATTGTGAAGAATGGAGCACGGATTTTTCGGTTTAATCTGAGCTCCTTATTGTTTAACTTTAGTCTTCACGGGAAGGGACAATGGCATGTCTATTGAAAAATCAAAAAACACATTCTTGACTGAGCGATTCGAGGATGCCTTGATATACTCCAACGGGTTGCACGCAGGGCAATTGCGGAAGGGCAGCCAGGTACCATATATTGCTCACCTGCTGGGAGTTGCTGGACTGGTGCTTGAGGATGGAGGAGACGAAGATGAAGCGATTGCAGCTCTACTGCATGATGCTGTTGAAGATCAGGGTGGTCTAATAACCCTCACGGAGATTCGCAAGAGGTATGGACCACGAGTGGCAGAGATCGTGCTGTCTGTTACCGATACATATGAAGATCCAAAGCCGCCATGGCGTGAGCGAAAGGAAGGTTATATTGCTTCTATTCACGCTGCAGATCTTTCAGCTATACGAGTATCACTCGCCGATAAGGTTTATAATGCGCGAGCAACATTAATGGATATAGAACTGGAGGGCGAATCTGGCTGGTCGCGGTTCAACGGTGGCAAAGAGGGTACACTCTGGTATTATCACCAATTAATCGATGCATTTCGGGAATGCAGTTCGAGCAATTTGCTGCAAGAATTAATCAGGGTAATAAGAGAATTGGAGAAGATATCTGGGGATTATTATGGAGTTGTTAACCACAATAAAGGTGATTAAGACTGCCGGATTTGAATGAATCATTATCTAATGGATTGTGAACATTAAGATTGGGTTTGGAGAATCGTGAATAACCATCAATTGATATTGGCATTTGTCAGAGATCTTAATTTTGAAGTTCGCATAGAAAATGCAGCACAACAAAATGGATTTCAGGTCAAGGTGATAGAATCAGCGGAGCAGATAGCGCCACCTGATGAGGAAGATCTAGGGGTACAAATTGCAGAACATCTTGGAGGAAGAGGCGCAGTGTTATTGGATAAGGTTACCCAATGGCACCCAGCCCTGATCATTTTTGATTTAGGAAATGATTTTATTCCTTGGGAGGATTGGATCAGGTTGATTTCATCCGTGCCTGCAACACGTCGAATTCCAATATTATGTTTTGGACCACATGTTGATGTTGAAATGATGCAAGCAGCAAAAGCAGCTGGTGCGAATGAAGTGGTCGCCAGATCGCGTTTTTTAACCCAACTACCGGATTTGCTGCTAAAAAACGCCAGGAATACAGATTGGGCAGAGATGGAGGATGTCTGCCAGGATCATCTCTCATACTATGCCAAGCGCGGGTTGGAAGAATTCAATCGAGGTAAGTATTTTAAAGCCCATGATTCTCTTGAAAAAGCCTGGATAGAAGATGAAAGCCCCGGTCGCGAGCTTTACCGGGCTATATTGCAGGTTGCAGTGGCTTATTACCAGGTTCAAAAAGGAAATTACAATGGAGCCGCGAAGATGTTCCTGCGCCTGCGCCAATGGATCGATCCACTACCAGATTTTTGCCGTGGGGTTAATGTAGTTCAACTTCGCAAGGAAGAGCGTGCAGTCCATAAAGCACTTCTTAATCTTGGCCCTGAGAGGATTGAAGAATTCGATCAGAGCTTAATGAAACCAGTAAAATATGAGGATTTGAGGTGATAAAATCGTATATTGAGCAGTTTCGAGGTTAAGAATTTAACCATTATTTATATAAAGGGTATTTTACATGTCCAATGAAATAGCATTAACCGGAATTAAACCATCAGGTACTCCACATATTGGTAATTACCTGGGGATGATTAAACCTGCCCTGGACCTGGCTAAAGAGTTTCAGGCGTTGTATTTC
>JAUWLJ010000085.1 GCA_030613705.1 Chloroflexota bacterium | reverse complement strand
AACCAGCCCAGCTGATCACCCATAGGTTCCCCATCCAGAAGGCTGGAGAAGCATACCGGTTGCTGGATGAAAATCCGGGGGATACCATTCAGGTTGTGTTCACATACTGACCTACTATCACTGACAAGATAAAAAGCTGCTAAATTCATTGAAATGCGATAGGTAGAATTAAAGTAACTTCTCCGCCATCCAAGAAAAATATCACTTTTGTCAATGGAGGGAGCGACAGCGACCTAAGCATGTCTCGGGAAGACCCCCGGTCCGTCGGCCCAGGGACGGGGCCAGATCTCGATCCTGGGCCATCGGGACGGGACCGGGGCAATCTCCAAAAAGGCGTTTTCGTAAAAAACCGGGAGACTGCTTCGGGGCAGTTTGTGCCCCTCGCAGTGAGATGGCTGAGTAGTTACGAAGCAATAAATTATTTCTCAAACACAAAGGAGATTAACGCGATGTACAGGGTTGCTGTAAAGAGGGAATTCGATGCTCAACACTTTCTTATCGGGGGAGATTGGGGACCTGAGAACGATCTTCATCAACATCATTATCAAGTCGAAGTGCAGCTTCAGGGTGCAACACTTGATCAGCATGGTTATCTGGTAGATATTGTCGATATCGAGACTCATTTTGAAGCATTGGTCGTTAAATACAAAGACAAGATTCTGAATGATTTACCCGAATTCGAAGGATTGAATCCCAGTATCGAAAATTTCTCGCGCATTTTTTGCCTCGAGTTCTCGGAAAATGTCATGGAACCGAATATATCTGCTGTTATGATAAAACTATGGGAAAATGAGATTGCCTGGGCATCATACCGGATTGAGAAACAGGATCAGCTGCGCGGGGTGTAATGGTGGGTGACTCAAATTGCGCATAGCATTGATGATTTATGGAACCTTGGAGACTCTTTCGGGGGGTTATCTGTATGATCGCCAGTTAGTGAGTCACCTGCGATCTCAGGGAGACCAGGTGGAGATCATTTCTCTTCCCTGGCGGAATTATCCACAACACCTGATGGATAACTTCTCCAAAATCTTATATCGAAGGTTAATAGACTCAGCTGTGGATGTACTCCTGCAAGATGAGCTCAATCACCCCTCCTTATTCCAACTAAATCGTTCACTGTCCAGGGAGGTGGAGTTCCAAATTGTCTCGATTGTGCATCACCTGCGCTCTAGTGAAGTCCATCCCGCCTGGAAAAACAAGTTTTACCGTTCGGTGGAGAAACGCTATCTGCAGAGTGCAGATGGTTTTGTCTATAACAGCAAAAGCACCCGGCAGGTAGTCGAGAACTTGATTGGTGGTAAAAAGCCAAGCGTAGTGGCTTACCCGGCAGGTGATCGCCTGCATCCTGAAATCAGCAAAGGGCAGATCGCTGCGCGAGTGAGACGAGATAGATCTTTGCATATATTATTCCTTGGTAACGTTATTCCGCGCAAAGGTTTACACATCCTACTAGATGCATTGACGCAAATTCCTATGGAACGATGGCACTTAACTGTGGTTGGCAGTCTTGAGATGGATGGGCATTATGCCGATAGAATTAAGCGAAGTGTGATTGCTAACGGTTTTGAAGGTGTCGTCCACTTTTCTGGACCTCTAATTGAAGATGATCTGAAGACTGTTATGCGAAACAGTCATCTGATGGTAATTCCTTCATCTTATGAGGGTTTCGGTATCGCATATCTTGAGGGCATGGGATTTGGATTGCCAGCCATTGCATCCACTGCTGGGGGAGCCTCAGAGATCATCACACCGGGTGTGGATGGATTTCTTCTTACGCCGGAAAACCCGACTTTACTTTCCGGATATTTATTACAGTTGATTGAGGACCGTGATTTATTAACCGGGATGAGCCTGGCAGCCCTGAACCGGTACCAATGCCACCCAACCTGGGAGGAGACAACCTCTCGCATTCGGTTCTTCCTGAAAAATATTGTTAAACAGAAGGGTACTTCGTGACTCAATACGAATACAGTTTTACGCGCTACCTGGCAGCCAAGAAGAGCGTTGACAACCGGGCGATAAATCGTCACGTCCGGCAGGTATTGTTGGAATCACTCCCCCAAACCTCTGCCAATCAACCCTTGAGGGTGCTTGAGATGGGTGCGGGAATCGGCACAATGATCGAACGCATGCTCGAGTGGGATCTATTCAGCTGCGCTGACTACACTGCCATCGATACCCAAACCGAGAACATCCAACATGCTCAGCGGCGCTTGTTGACTTGGGCGACACAAAATGGTTATCAAGCAGCTGAACGGATAGATGGCTTGACCATCGGTGGGGAGGGTGTTGAGGTCCATACTAAGTTGATAGAGGTTGATCTTTTTGATTTCATCACTGATCAGCAATATTTCGGCACCTATGACTTATTGGTGGCGCACGCTTTCCTGGATTTAGTAGATATACCGGAAACCCTGCCACAGATCTTCAATTTAGGTCGAAAAGAAAGTTTATTTTATTTCACCATAAATTATGATGAGTTGACCATTCTGGAACCGATCATCGACCAGGATTTCGACCATCACGTGTTGAAACTTTACCATCGCACAATGAACGATCGAATAAGGGATGGCAAACGATTTGGGGATAGCCGGACAGGCCGCCACCTTTTTGAACACATCCAGATTTCGGGTGGGCAAATCCTGGCAGCGGGCAGCTCGGATTGGTTCGTTTTCCCTGGCTCAGGTGGTTATCCCCAAGACGAGGCCTTTTTCTTACATTTCATCATTCACACGATTTATCAGGCTCTTAATAAACATCCAGAATTGGATGCCTCACAGTTTGAGGAGTGGATCCGCCAACGGCATGCTCAAATCGAACGCCAGGAATTGATCTATATTGCTCACCAGCTGGACTATGTTGGGATGACCCAACGGAACTGATGTTAGATTTAACGCAGCACCAACACAATGTAATTATAGTGTTACCCAGGCAAACGGGAACTTATGCTCTTCACCTATCGCTAAGCCAGCCCCAATGGGCACAAATTGGGAAGTTAGGTGAGTTTAACTTTCCGTCGGGTGATTACTTGTATATTGGAAGCGCCTTAGGTCCTGGTGGTTTGCAGGCGCGTCTCAGTCACCATTTACGTGGTGAAAGTCGCCATCACTGGCACATCGATTGGCTGAGGGCAATCACGGATGTGGTCGGGTTCTATTACCTGACGAGCAGATTGCAAAATGAATGCCTTTGGAGTCAGGCTCTTATGGATTGTCCTGGGGCGAGTGTTCCTGCACCGCGTTTTGGAGCCAGTGATTGCAGGAACAGTGGAAAGTTGTGTGCTGCTCACCTGGTACGCTTCGAATCAGGGATGCATACCGATAGAGTGAAAAAGCATCTATCAGAGATCAGTGGCTCAGATGTGATCTATCGCAGATTCACATCCGTTTCTTAGCCTGAGTTGGGGTACTTAGAGTAAAATTCATCACATGGATTCAACTGCAAAAATATCATTCAAGTACCTGCGTGATTATTTGACTCTGTTTGCCATCGGTGGAGCCATCATTATCCTTGACCAGATCACCAAAACTTTAGTCCGCATGAATTTAGCATTGGGAGAGACTTGGTCACCCTGGGAATGGTTAGAACCTTTCGCCCGTATTGTGAACTGGAAGAACACTGGTGCTGCGTTCGGGATGCTGCCAAACTTCGGAGACTTCATCACCATCCTGGCCATCGTAGTCGCCATCGCAATTGTCTATTATTTTCCCCGGGTGCCGCGCGAGGATTGGACGATGCGTTTGGCGATGGGATTGGAGTTCGGCGGTGCTGTTGGTAACTTGTTCGATCGCCTGACAATTGGCTGGGTGACTGATTTTGTATCTATATGGCGGTTTCCGGTTTTCAACGTCGCGGATCTCAGCATCACACTCGGTGTGATTGTCTTGCTCCTAGGTGTTTGGTCCCAAGAGCGAGGGAAAGATTCATTACCGAACTCAATCGACGCCGATTTACATAACGAGGCCAACAGCGATCAAATTCCGGAGGAGAATTTGGGTGAATGACCGTATCATCCAATTGACCTACGAGCATGAACAGCCTCAGCGCCTGGATAAAATCCTGGTAGATGAAATGCCAGAATACTCTCGGTCTCGTTTGCAAAAATTAATCAAAGAAGGACATGTGACTGTCGACGGTGTGATTGCTTCGAAGAGCGGTCAAAAGATAGATGGGATGTCCCAAATAGTGGTCGAGATCCCTCCACCACAGCCCTCCACACTAATACCGGAAGATATCCCTCTGGATATGGTGTTTGAGAACAATGACCTGATGGTGGTAAACAAGCCAGCGGGGATGGTGGTTCATCCATCAGCTGGCCATCAATCCGGGACTCTGGTGCATGCCGCTTTGGCGCACACAAAGGATATAGAAGGTGTCGGAGGCGTTCAACGACCAGGAGTGGTTCATCGCCTGGATAAGGATACCTCCGGTTTGATCCTTTTGGCAAAGAACGATGCTGCCCATCACTGGCTGCAAGACCAGTTCAGTTCACGGCAGGTCGAGAAGACATACCTGGCTCTGGTGGATGGCGCTCCACCTACACCTCGCGGAAGGGTGGAAGCTGCGATTGGACGAGACCCAGCGGATCGCAAACATATGGCTGTCGTCCCACCCACTAAGGGGCGTTCAGCCGTCAGTGAATATACTACTGTACGCGAATATGTCGATTACACGCTGCTGGAAGTGCATCCGATCACGGGGAGAACCCACCAGATCCGCTTGCACCTGGCTTTTCTTGACTGTCCGATTGTCGGAGATAGCGTGTACGGCCGCCGGCATGCCAGCCTCAATATGAAGCGTCAATTCTTGCATGCAGCTCGGCTGCAGATCCGCCTTCCCGGGGAAGCAGACCTTTCTGAATTCGAAGCTCCTTTACCCCGGGATTTATCCGAGATTCTGGAAAACTTGGATCCAACAGGGGAATTGGAATAAAGATAGACAATCTACCAGGTTTCTATTCAAAGAGGATCATATTTATATAGAAAAGAGGTGAATATGGATTGGGTCGATTTGCGTTCTGACACGGTGACTCTCCCCACACCCCAAATGCGGGAGGCGATGGCCGAAGCAGTTGTTGGGGATGACGTCTATGGCGAAGATCCAACGATCAACCAGATTGAGGAAATGTCTGCGTCTCTAATGGGCAAACAGGCAGGCTTATTTGTGCCAACCGGGACGATGGGAAATCTGGCAGCTATTCTGGCCCATTGTGGCAGGGGGGATGAGTTCATCTTAGGGGATCAATCCCATACATTTCTATTTGAAGCAGGTGGTGCTGCGGCGCTAGGCGGTGTCCATCCCCATTTATTGCAGAACCAAGCCGATGGAACCTTGATTTTGGACGATATCGAGGGGGCGGTGCGCAAAGAGGATATCCACCAACCCATATCTCGTTTAGTCGTCTTAGAGAATACACACAACCGGTGTGGGGGGGTGGCGCTCAGCCTGGAATACACACGAGCTGCTGGCGAATTGGCTCACCAGTACGGATTGCAGCTGCATCTGGATGGAGCCAGGATTTTCAACGCCGCCGTGGCGCTGGGCGTCGAGGCTGCTGACTTGGCAGAGCCCACAGATTCGGTGACCTTTTGTCTCAGCAAAGGTTTAAGTGCGCCGGTAGGATCTTTGTTGTGTGGTTCAAGTGAATTTATCGCCCGGGCTAGACGGATGCGCAAACAGCTGGGTGGCGGGATGCGTCAGGCGGGTGTTCTGGCAGCAGCCGGGATAGTGGCATTGGAAACGATGATCGAACGTCTGGAAGAGGACCACATTCGAGCAAAGAATCTGGCACAGGGATTAGCAACTGTCCCTGGGTTGGTTTTGGATCCTGGGATACCGGAGACGAATATGGTTTTCCTTTCAATAAATGATGAGGTGCCTCTCTCCGCTTCTGAGGTGGCAGTACGGCTCAAGGAGCGAGGTGTGCTGGCAGGAGTTGTCACAAACCGTCGCTTCCGTCTGGTAACACATTACTGGATCGAGGATTCAGACATCGATCAGGCGATCGCGGGCTTCCAAGAGGTGATGAGGGCAGTATGATATAATATTGCCCCTAAGGAGGGCGAGCACTTTGTCAAGTGAGCGCTTTATGAGCCTTGGGCAACAATAATCCCAGGGGTATCTTCAAGAGTCATGAGTGGCTTATGGAGACGAGAGTTAATGCCTATCTGACTAGCCTGGAGGCTGATCCGGCATATTCTGAAAGCACGCAGTTGGCTTATGCCAACGATTTGCGTGTTTTTTTGCTCTTTTTGAAAGATTCCCAGGATCACCCTCCCATGCTGAGCGATCTAAATTCAAAGCAGGTGACTGCTTTTATGTATGCGGAGCGACAATTGGGTCGCCGCCGCAACACTTTGATCAGACGGCTGGCAACATTGAAGTACTTCCATGAATACCTTGTTGATCAGGGCTTGGTTCCAGCCAACTCATTTTCGGTGAATGATATGGAAATTCAACGTGTCATCTCAGAGATCCCTGTGAGCCAGTCCCTGCAGTGCCTAAGCCAAGAACAAATTCAAATCTTGTTGGTGATTATGGAATCATCAGCACGTCCTCGAGCTCTGAGGGATCGAGCGATCTTGCTGCTCCTATTAGAGACAGGGCTTTCTGTTAGGGATTTAACAGAGCTAGATATGACTGATCTAGATCTGCGCGCTGGACGCTTCCATGTAAACTTGGTAGGCAAGGGTGACCTGTGGTTGGCGTTGGGGGAAGCGAAACGTGCGCTCGAAGAATATATACAGGAAGGGCGACCAGACCTGCTACATTATCCTGGAGAACCGGCGCTTTTTATCAGCCAGATGGATGGCCGTTTGAGCCGCCAAGGAGTCTGGCAAATTCTTAATCATTGGGGACAATTGGCGAATCCACCCATTTCGCTGTCACCAAGAGTATTAAGGCATACCGCTGCTTTGCGGATGAGGATGGCTGGTTTATCAAACACTGAGATCCAAATCAGGTTAGGTCATCGCAATCCGCTGTCGACGCGGGCACTTATCCGGCGTCTTGAAGCTGCCTGTCCCGATCAACTCTAACCAGAGACTTATCGCAAGAAGGGAGTTTTGTCATGAGTATATTTATCAGGATAGAAGAAATCGAACGAGCAGCGGAAGTCATACAAGAGCAAATAAACAGACAGCCGAGAGTGGGAATGATCCTTGGCTCAGGTTTGGGCAGTCTGGCGGAGGCGGTTGAGAATGCTGTTGTCATACCCTATGAAGAGATACCTTCCTGGCCAGTATCCACAGTAGAAGGCCATCAAGGGAGATTAGTGATCGGTTTACTGGAAGGCCAGGAAGTACTCGTGATGCAAGGCCGATCCCACTTTTATGAAGGCTACAGCATGCCTCAAGTGGGTTTCCCGGTACGAGTCATGCAACAACTAGGATTGGAAATATTGATCGTCACAAACGCAGCTGGAGCGGTCAACCAAGAATTCGAGCCGGGTGATGTGATGTTGATCACTGATCACCTCAACCTGCTTGGCATGGCGGGCGCAAGCCCTTTGCGCGGTCCCAATCTTGATCAATTCGGCCCCCGCTTCCCAGATATGGGACTTGCTTATGACAAAGAGTTAGGTGCCTTCGCTCGCCAGGCAGCTGTAGATAACGGCTTCCCATTGCAAGAAGGAGTTTATGTTTGTCTGGCAGGGCCATCATTTGAAACACCCGCAGATTTACGATTCTTGAAGTCTATCGGTGTTGATGCTGTGGGTATGTCAACGGTCCCCGAAGTGACTGTGGCGCGACATGGCGGCATGCGTGCCTTGGCTTTCAACGATCAGCAATAAGGCTAATTTGGATGGAGATACGATAACCAGTCATGAGGAAGTTC
>JAUWLJ010000195.1 GCA_030613705.1 Chloroflexota bacterium | reverse complement strand
GATGGTCCAGGATCGAGATCTGGTTCTTCCCGAGACAGGCCTCGGTCTTTCCCGGGAAAGGCTTCGCCGCAAGAAACGCTCCTTGCAATGACAAGAGTGGATGTATTTTTGGATGGCGGAGCATTTACCAGAAACGATTATATTTGCTTTCGATGATCCTGTTGTTGAGTATAATTTTCTAGGCATCCAGTATAATCACTGAAAGTGAAATACTACCTCAAATAGTTTTTGTGGACCGCTCATTTCAGCTCTGCTTCTGATGAAATATAAATCAATCCTATACCCTCTGGTCCTGCTTTGCTTTGCATTTTCGTTGTCCACTACATCACCTTTGGCAGCAAAACCAAAGTCAGGCAGCTCACAAATAGATCAAACTCCCAACCTGGTTCGGATCCACTTCGATGATATCGATCAACTCAATCAGCTGGCTTCCAGATATGATGTCTGGGAGGTGCATCACGATCTGGGATTCCTGATCGCTTATCTGCAGCCGGCTGAAATTCTGGAACTCAATGCAGCCGGTTTCAAAGTGGAGAACGATCACAAACGTACTTCCCAGCTTGGCCAAACCAGACAGCTGCTGCCAGATCAGATGTCTGGAATCCCTGGCTACCCATGCTATCGTACGGTTGAAGAAACGTATGCCAGCCTTTCTCAGCTTGCCGATGCCCATCCCGATTTGGCTGCCTGGATCGATATAGGCGATAGTTGGGAAAAATTTTCCACCAGTGGGAGTGGCGGGTACGATCTGTTAACTCTGCTACTCACCAATAAAAATTTTCCCGGACCCAAACCGGTATTTTACTTGATGGCCGCCATCCACGCCCGTGAATATGCAACCGCTGAACTGGCAACCCGCTTCGCTGAATATCTTGTTGAGAATTACGACAAAGATCCCGATATAACTTGGCTGCTGGATTATTTCGAGGTCCATATCACCCCCCACGTCAACCCAGACGGACGAAAAATTGCCGAAGACGGCAGTTATTGGCGAAAGAATACGGATAATGATGATGGCTGCGAAGATTCATTGTTGTGGGGTACGGATCTAAACCGCAACAGCAGTTTCAAATGGGGGGGTCTTGGTGCCAGCTCCGACACCTGCAAGGAAACCTACCGCGGCCCATCAGCTGCTTCGGAACCTGAGACGCAGGCCATTCAGAATTACGTCACATCGATTTTTCCTGATCAGCGTGGCCCGGCAGATACCGATCCAGCGGCGGACAATGCCTCTGGAGTCTTCATCACACTACATAGCTACGGGGACATGGTACTGTTCCCATGGGGCTGGTCCAATTTACCCGCTCCGAACGATACTGCTTTGGAAACTCTGGGCCGTAAATTCGGTTTTCATACCGCTTATCAGGTCTGCCAATCTGGAGAAAATAATTGCATTTACCAGACCTCTGGAAGCAGCGATGACTGGTCTTACGGCGAACTGGGTGTCGCCTCCTACACCTTCGAGCTGGGCACTACCTTCTTCGAGTCATGTTCCCATTTTGAGCAGAAGATTCTGCCAGATAACTTTTCAGCTTTGCTGTACGCTTTCAAGGCTGCACGCCAACCCTACCTCAATCCATCTGGACCAGATTCGATAAATCTAAGACTTTCCGCACAACATGTCGCTCCTGGAGCTGGTCTCAATCTCTTCGCAACAGCAGATGACACCCGCTATGACGGCGCTGGTACGGGTGAGGAGCCTGTGCAGACCATCGCCGCCGCTCGCTATAGCCTGGATGCACCTTCCTGGGTAGCTGGGACACAAACTTATCCCCTTCTTCCCGGTGATGGCAGCTTCAATAATCCTGAAGAATCCCTCTCAGCAATCATCGATACAAGTTCCTTCTCACCAGGTCGCCATACCATCTTCGTTGAAAGTCAGGATGCAGATAGCAATTGGGGGGTGCCGAGTGCTATCTTTCTATGGATCATAAATGAAGAATACCAACCTGGGGTAGCACCAGACCTGCTGGATGGTTATGCCTCAGCCAACTCTCTACTCGTTTACGATTTACAAATCACCAACCTTGGCACCCAGAACGACACATTTGACATCCAGGTCACTGGTAATACCTGGCCGGTGCACCTCGCTTCCAGCACGATGGGTCCTTTGATCCCAGGGGAAAGTGATAATTTGAGAGTCTTGATTACCATCCCAAAGTGGGTCAATGTGGGTGATCAAGACATCGCCATAATCAATTCCGTTTCACGAGCTGACCCCTCCAAGTTCGCCTTTACGACTATCAAGACCACTGTCAGGTTTCCGGAAATCTACTTGCCAACGATCTCCAAATAAGAGCGGCACTTTCCAATGAGCCATACAATAGATATGTAAATTAATCCCAATCTTCTCACTTCCCCCAGATAACTATCCATCAAAATATCAGCGCAGGTTCGTGTCATTACCACCAACCTGCGCTCTCACTTGTTCATCCTGGACAGTCAAGCTCAGGAATGTGCATAAAATATTTATACGATTTGCTTGGCTAATTTTTCGCTAATTGCAGTCCCCAAACGTTTTATTCCTTGATTAATTTCCTCATGGGTGGCATTAGAAAAATTTATCCGCATGGTATTTTTTCCACCCCCTGTGGGATGAAAGGGCTCTCCGGGAACAAAAGCCACCTTTCTTTCAAGGCAAGAAGTTAACAGGTCTTTGGCATCCATGTAGGTTGGTAATACACCCCACAAGAACAAACCACCTTGGGGATGAGTCCAGTGTACCTCAGGTGGAAAATCGCGATCCATGGCAGCTAACATCAGATCGCGCCTCTCCCCGTAGACATCACGAATTGTATGAATGTGGCGATCGAGGAAGCCGCCCCGAGATACTTCATACGCCACTACCTGGTTGAAGGTTGCTGTATGCAGATCGGCGCCCTGTTTAGCCTGCACCAGCTTGCCGATCACCTCCGGAGGCGCTACCACCCAACCTAAACGTAATCCTGGTGCAAGCGTCTTTGAGAAAGTGCTCAGATAGATTACGTTTCCCCGGTAGCAGGGAGTTCCGTCATCCCGAAACTGGCTGTCTAAGACGACAATCGATGGCAGATGCTCCCCTTCATATCGCAGCTGCCCATAGGGATCATCTTCCACAATTGGGACCCCGTATTGGTCGGCTAGTGCGAGTAATTTCCGCCGTCGTTCCATTGATAAGGTAACACCGGTTGGATTCTGGAAATTAGGGAGGACATATATGAATTTCGGACCAGCTCGCAAAGCCTCTTCCAAGTAATCGGTGTTCATGCCGTCATCATCCATGGGGACAGAGATGAATTCAGCACCATACGCGTTCCAGGCCTGGATCGCAGCCAGATAGGTTGGTGATTCGACCAGAATCCGATCTCCCGGATCGATAAATATTTTCCCCAAAAGATCCAGGGCTTGCTGTGACCCGGATGTGATTAATACATTTTCTGGGGTGATTTTGATCCCATAGCGTTCCGAATGGCGAGCGATCATCTCGCGCAGCGGGAGATAACCCTCAGTGGTGCTGTACTGCAGCGCCATCGCTCCTTGTTCGCGCAACACACGATCACAAGCTGCCTTGAACTCCTCTATTGGGAAAACATCTGGCGCTGGCAGCCCTCCTGCGAACGAGATGATATCCGGCTTTTCTGTGTACTTGAGTAATTCCCGGATGGCTGAGCTTCCCATACGTTGGGTCCGCTGTGCATAGCGATACTCCCAAAGGGTTTTCATTCAGTTCTCCTATCGTCGTGCTTATATTTATTAACTTGAGAAAGTCATTTTTTTTTCGGAAATCTGCTTACAACTGTCGCCTGGGAAGGCAGGGTAACGCGATCGCCAGTGCCCAACTCGGCTGGTGGCTTGCCAATTTTCTTTGGTGAACCCTGGAAGATGAAGATCTGCGTGCCCTCAGCCGTGCTCTTCAATTTCAAAAAAGCCTGGCCGGTCAGAAGGCCATCACTATCAATTGCGCAGCTGGTTACCCAACCCACCACTCGACCGCGCTTATCGATCACTGGGTCACCGGTGTGTGCCATGCGGACACCTTTTTCATTGAATCTGAAGCGGATAACGACTCCTGTTCGGGATTTTTCGCGAGCCAGGTATGCTTTCCGCCCAATAAACCAGGGTTTGTACGTTTTGACATAAGATGCGAAACCACCTTCAGCGACACCCAGGTTCTTTTCTCCGCCCATCTCATGCTCGTAAAGTGGTAAACCCGCTTCAGTTCGCAGCGAATCGCGCGCCCCCAGACCGCAGGGCTTCAGACCAAGAGGCTCACCCACCTCCAATAGTGCATTAAAAAGGTTTTCAGCCTGATCCGGGTGAACAAACAACTCAAATGCCATCTTTTCCCCCGTGTAACCCGTGCGAGAGACAACCAGGTTGAAATCACCCAAAATCGCCTCACAAAGCTCGGTACGCTTGAGAGCCATGATTTGTTTACGCGTTTCGCCATCGCCACCCAACCCGAGAAGTATTTCCCGGGAGAGTGGACCTTGCAGGGCGATATCTACACGCATATCTGCTCCCTCTTTTGGATCACGCAGGTTACGCAGTACAGCTCCTCGGCCGAATGCCCTTGCCCAGGGTCGTTCCAGATCAACAGCAACCTCTCCAGACATGACTGCGTTTAACCAGGCCCAATCCTTATCGTCATTCGAAGCGTTGACCACAACCAGGTATTTCTCAGCAGACCGATGATAAACCAGCAGATCATCGATCACATTGGCTTCAGGATCGAGAAAATGGGTATACAGCGATTGTCCCACATTTAGACTAGCGATATCATTACCAACTACGCTGTCGAGAAAGGCGATCGCTTCAGGTCCTTCAACCTGGTAGACGCCCATATGAGCCACATCGAACAGACCCGCGCACTCGCGAACCGCCAGATGCTCTTCGGTTACCGAGCTGTACCAGACAGGCATCTCCCATCCAGCAAAGGGGATGATCTTTGCACCCATCTGACGGTGGATCTCGTAAATCGGCGTCCGCCTCAAGTCCCCTTCCTTTTCTTCCCATTTGAATTCCGGCAATGCTTCCAGTTCGGAGGATTCCTGGCTCTCTACGCCAATATAGTAGGGCTTATATTTCCCATCTAGATCAGCTGAGATTTCTCCAGGTTGATGAGCTTCTGCTGGTCGGATCGATATCGGTCCGGGCAATTTCCGCAGTATGT
>JAUWLJ010000050.1 GCA_030613705.1 Chloroflexota bacterium | reverse complement strand
TCAAACAGGCTATTATTGGGAGAGAGGATCCAGTTTTGGTGTTCAATACTGGCAGTGGTTTGAAAGATGTGATCGCCGCAATGCAAGCTGTTGCTCCTGCTATCATCATTGAACCGACCTTGAGGGCAGTAGAACAGGCATTAGACTTAGCTGGTTAAATCAATATTAATTATTTTCCCACGGTTCTTGCAGCGAAATTACCATGTCCAAGCCCATTTATTCAATAATCGCTCCAATTTTCAATGAATCCGGGAATATCCAGGAGTTATATCGCCGAATTCGAGACGTTATGGATTCTACTGAGGAATCTTGGGAAATAATCCTGATCGATGATGGCTCAACTGATGATTCAGCGGACTTGATCCGCCAACATGCAGCCCAGGATGCGAGGGTAAAACCTGTTATCTTCGCTCGCAACTTTGGCCACCAGATTGCCGTCACTGCCGGTTTGGATTACAGCCAGGGAGATGCGGTAGTGATTATCGATTCTGATCTGCAGGATCCACCAGAAGTGATCTTGGATTTAATCAGCAAATGGAAAGAGGGTTTTCAAGTTGTCTATGCGGTAAGAGCCGAACGCGAGGGCGAGAGCTGGTTCAAGTTATTTACCGCTTCGCTGTTTTACCGATTGATTACGAGCATCACCGAAGTGAAAATCCCCTTAGATGCTGGTGATTTTCGTTTATTAGATCGAAAAGTTGTTAATGTGCTGAACCAAATGCGGGAAAGACACCGCTTCTTGCGGGGCTTGTCCACCTGGGTGGGTTTTCGCCAAACGGGTGTGCCGTACCGCCGGGTAGCCCGTCAGGTGGGAGAGACAAAATATCCATTCAGAAAGATGTTCCGTCTGGCGATCAACGCGGTGACGAGTTTTTCATATTTCCCTCTGCAACTGGCCACATACATCGGATTTGTTGCTGCAGGTTTAAGCATTCTCTCCATTCCGGTCGTGATCGCAATCCGTTTATGGGGGACTGCGACACCATTGCTTGGTCAGGCAACAACCTTGATCGCGGTGCTCTTTTTAGGCGGCGCGCAGCTGATATCTCTAGGAATCCTTGGAGAATATATCGGACGCCTATATGACGAGGCAAAAGGGCGACCCTTGTATATTGTCCTGGAAGCACCAGGAGCAGAAGATGAAGAGTGATAACCTCTGCTGCATCCAATCTTTACTAAATTAATGAGGAATAAAATGATCGATTTATCAATTGAGCAGGAGACACTTAAACGGAGTGTCAAACGGGCGCAAGAGCAAAATCTCGTTATTCCGACCTTCGAACAGATGAAAAATCCAGATTTGATCCCTGATTCGATTAAAGGTACTTTAACGAATATCGGCTTGTGGGATTTATCACCGGAGAACCTTTTCAGAATTACTTGGAAGAACGAACCCATCCCGCATGGTGGCGGCTTTAACGGTGTAAATTTCATTGAGTTTCCATCAATTCTGACAGGAACAGAGGCTAGGATCATCGCTCTGGTTGGTAAATGGTTCCCAACCGGGGCTCATAAGGTTGGCGCGGCGTTTGGCTGCCTGGTTCCCCGCCTAGTCACAGGGCAATTTGATCCCACAACCCAAAAAGCTGTCTGGCCATCAACCGGAAATTATTGTCGGGGTGGTGCTTATGACTCGGCTTTGCTTTCATGCCAGTCGATCGCTATCCTGCCGGAAGAGATGAGCCAGGAACGGTTTGATTGGTTGGCAAAGATCGCGGGGGAGGTCATCGCGACACCAGGTAGCGAATCGAATGTCAAGGAAATATTTGATAAATGTTGGGAATTACGAGCCTCAGGTGAAGATTTGATGATCTTCAACCAGTTCGATGAATTCGGCAACTATCTCTGGCATTATGACATTACTGGTCATGCGATGGAGGAGGTGCTGAATCAGGTCATGGGACCAAGGGATGTCTACCGGGGGATAGTATCGGCAACAGGTTCAGGGGGTACGATTGCCAGCGGGGATTACATGAAGCAAGTTTTTCCGACCAGTAAAATTGTCGCCAGTGAAGCCTTGCAGTGTCCAACTTTATTGGAGAATGGTTTTGGCTCGCACCGCATCGAGGGCATCGGTGATAAGCACGTGCCCTGGATACACAACGTTAAAAATACTGATTTAATCGTGGCAATTGATGATAACGCAGTGGTAAATTTGGCACGACTGTTTAATGAACCAGCCGGTCGCAACCACCTGGTTTCCCAGGGAGTCTCAGAGGACCTGATCAACCAGCTTGATCTGCTAGGATTTTCAGGGATTTCCAATCTGCTCTCGGCGATCAAATTTGCCAAATACTATGAGATGGGTGAAAATGATATCGTGCTTACCATATTGACTGACTCGATGGAGCTTTATGGCAGTCGGTTATCTGAGATGCATGCTGAATCTGGTGATTACCAAGACTTAAATGCTGCCGCAGATTATGCCAGATACCTGCAAGGTGTCACCATAGATAATATGATCGAGCTAAGTTATCTCGAACGCCGCAGGATCCACAATTTAAAGTACTTTACCTGGGTCGAACAACAAGGTAAAACCTATGAGGAAATTATGGCCCAGTGGTATGAAAAGAGCTACTGGACCAGTGTTCAAGCTCAGGTTGGCGAAATAGATGCATTGATCGATGAATACAATGCAAAGGTTGGCTTGATCTAATCAAGGTTTGAGTAAACCGGTTTAATAATCTGTGATCTGACCGGTATCTGGTAGATTCCCGATCAGGTAATCGCATGGGAACAGCGCTAACTCCTGCCTCGCTTGTCCTGGTTGCTGTGATGACAGAGCCACGCGACCTTGAAATCGCGCGCTTGTTTGGTTGGTATCGGATACCGCTCAGGACTGCGCCCAAAGTAATTGCAGTTGACTACCTGGCTTTCTACCAAACCAAGGCATTCAATGAGCAAAGATGGCGCATTCAATACATCGCTCAGGTAAGAGGACACGAACTAACGACACGCGGTGAATTGCTGCGAGATGAATCAGACCATCCACGTACCCAAGAGGAGTATTACAAAGTCCAGATTGGTCAGCTTGAAGAATTGCCGAATACAATTCTGGCACATAAATGGCGGCGGATAACATTCCTGTATACAACCGGTGAATACCTCTTGAATGCAGAAACTGTCAATGATCTAGTCGTTCAATCGGAAGAACGGCAAATCCTTTGGAAAGCTTTGCGTGAAAGATTGGTACAAAGTCAATCCTACAACACAGCCGAAGTAGAAGATGCAGTTCTTGATGATGAAATCTTGTCTCATCTGCTTGGTATCAAAGAACTTAGGGAGCAATCATGAAGTGAGAATGCCTCCACAGTTTGCTCGGAGTTGATCATGCCAATAATAATAAAATCCGGTACGCTGATTACTGCCTCTGAAACCTTCGAGGCAGACATTCTTATTGATGGTGAAAAAATCGTTTCTGTGGGGAAAAATATCGAGATCTCCAGCGCACAACTTATCGATGCTGCTGGGAAGTTGGTTATGCCAGGCGGGATTGATCCCCATACCCATTTAGACTTACCTATGTTTGACACGGTTTCATCAGATGATCACTACACAGGGCATAAAGCTGCCGCCTTTGGGGGTACTACTACAGTGATGGATTTCGTTCCTCAGGATTACGATACGCTGCATGAAGCAGTAGCGGTTTGGCATACAAAGGCTGACGAAAAAGCAGCCATTGATTTCAGCTTTCATATGAACATCACTCGACTGGATGAACAGGTCGAGAAAGAAATACCTCAATTGCTCGATTTAGGAATTACAACCTTAAAAGTTTTTATGGCTTATAACGATCGTCTCCGGTTGCAGGATGGTGAAATATTTCGTGTGTTGCGCATTGCCAGGGAGCATGGAATGTTAACCATGTTGCATGCTGAAAATGGCGATGTGATCGATATTCTTGTCGCCGAAGCGCTCGCTGCTGGGCATACCTCACCTGAATGGCATGCCCGCACCAGACCGGGTTGGGGTGGGGTGGAGGCGGTCTTACGCGGCGCAGCCCTGGCAGAACAGGCAGGTTCGCCTCTATATGTCGTTCATGTCAACCAGATCGGAGAAGCAGAGCAGCTGGGCTATGCCCGCCAGCGTGGAGTTAATGTCATTGGTGAGACCTGCCCACCCTATTTGTTCTTCACTGATCAGCATTTAACCCGACCGGATGGTGCCAAATGGATCTGCTCGCCCCCGATGCGTTCAGTGGAGGATAATCAGGGTTTATGGAAAGCACTGGCGGATGGTACTTTACAGACCATCGGCACAGACCACTGTCCATTCTTTTTTGATGGAACTCAAAAAATTGAATATGAAGGGAAGCCGGTATCCATTCCCGGTAAAGAGCTCGGTAAAGATGACTTCACAAAAATCCCTAATGGCGTTCCAGGTGTCGGTGACAGATTGCCAATCATGTGGACGTATGGGGTCGGCGCTGGTCGTATCACCCCAAACCAGTTTGTGGCATTGACTAGCACGAATGTGGCAAAGATTTTTGGTTTGTATCCCCAAAAGGGCGCTTTGGTACCAGGAGCGGATGCAGATATTGTGGTTTGGGATCCTAACCGGCGTTTAACCTATGGTGTTGCTCACGCACATCACCGCACTGACTATAACCTTTATGAGAATTGGGAATTGGTCGGTTACCCGGAAAAGGTCTTTCTACGTGGCGGCCTGATCGTTGACGGAGAACGTTGGCTCGGAAAACCAGGAGGGGGACGTTATTTATCTCGGGAACCAAATGCGGTTATGATATAGTTTTCGTTCACACGCCTGAACCAATTTGGAATAAATCGATAGCATGTTTGTCATAATCTCAATCTTGTTGCTGGTTATAACCTCCTTGGTTATGTTAATCCTTCGCCTTTCCCGGCCGAGTTTTGGATATCACTGGTTGATTGCTGCCGGAGGAGCTCTCGTCACCTGGATCGTGGTGCTCCTGTTAGGGATGACACTCCCGGTAAGCGTGCAATTAATTAGCTGGGGACCTAGAACAGCATATCCAAATTCATTCATCATGATTGCAGACAAGGTTTCCTGGCCATTTGCTGTAGGATTGGGAACCCTCATTCTCGCTACATTACTCACAGATGTAGTTCGTGCCTACGAGATGGATTGGTCGAATTGGGCAAGCAGCTTGGTTGTGACTGCTCTTGGTTTGATCGGTGTATTCTCTGGAAACCTATTGACTTTCATCTTAGCCTGGACTGCATTTGACATTATTGGATTGTTAATTCTCTTACCCCAGCTGCAATCAGGAAAATCGCGTCGCCGGGCAGTGTGGGGCTTCTTTTCAGGCCTGGGTGGGAGCACATGTTTATTGATTGCTGGAGTAATATCTGTAAGCGATAATGGAAGCTTTCTTCTTGAGCGGGTATCTCCAGCTGCAATCACCTTTGTTGTACTCGCCGCAGGATTACGCCTGGGCTCGGTCTTAGTTGATTCGCCATTAATTGAAAACCCAACAAGTCGGCGCAGCTACGGAACCGTATTAAACTTAGTTTCAGCGACGATTGTATTAGTCTTCCTGGTGCGGGTTGCTTCGGCGTTAGAAAATGTTGCATTACCAACCAATTTATGGGTGATCATATTCGGCTTAACAGGATTGGTGTCTCTGCTATCTGGCGGAGCTTGGATATTGGCACGTGATGAGCTTGAAGGCCGGCATGCTTTTATTTTGGGGATGAGTGCTATAGTAATCGCAGCCACTTTGCGAGCCCAAGCGGAAGCAAGTTTGTCCTGGTCATTGGCAATCGTGTTCTCTGGGGGATTGATCTTTCTTTCATCTGTCAGAACCAGGTTTTCTAAGTGGATTACCCTCCTGGGTTTGATTGGAATCTCAACCTTACCTTTCACACCTGCCTGGAACATGTGGATGCTATTCACCTTACCTTTTAACCCATCCCTAGTTCTTTACTTGATCGCCATAGTTTTCATGATCTGGGGATATGCTCATCATGCATCACAATTGATACCAGAGCCATCCGGTCTCGAACGTTGGATCAAGGTAGTTTATCCAATTGGGCTATTGTTATTTCCGATGGTCCAAATCAGTTTTGTTTGGTTCTATTTACCAAAAATCGGTGAAGTCCCCCTCATGGGTTGGATATTAGGTCCTCTGATATGTGTTCTCGCTCTTATTGGTTTCTTCTGGAAACGTCGGGGAGGAAAGGTGCCGCAACTGATGGCCAAGAGCGTCAATGTTATCTTCACATTGGATTGGTTTTATGCCATAGTGAAAACCATTTATGATTACCTTTCTCGCTTTATCCACTTCATTTCGAAGGTTTTGGAAGGTGAGGGAGGCCTACTTTGGGTATTGCTGTGGATCGTGTTATTTATAGCGTTATTAGTAATTAGCATCGGAACCTAGTTCATGATACTCAACTTTCTCGTTCTTCCTTCAGTGATCCTGGCTTTCATTGCGGCCACAGTTTTGTTAATCAGCTGGGATTGGCGGATCAGCATCTTCAGCTTGGGACTTCAATATTTATGTGTATTTGTGCTGATCTCTTTGAGCTGGCCGATGGAAACAGCTGCGGTAAAAGTGGTCGCAGGTTGGATGGCAGGTGCGGTCTTAGGTCTTGCCTTATTAAATTTGCCGCAAGAAAATATCAATGGAAAACCAGTGCTGATCTCGGATATCGCTTTTCGATTGCTGGCGGCGATCTTGGCTGGTTTGTTTGCTTTTACTGGTGGTGCGAGATTGGTGATCTGGCTGCCAGAGATAGATGTTCAGGCTGCATATGGCGCCATGATCCTGGTCTCATTAGGATTGATCCAGCTGGGATTGACTACCCATCCATTTAGAGTGGTTTTAGGATTGTTAACTTTTCTCAGTGGATTTGAAATACTATATGCTGGAGTGGAAAGTTCAATTCTGATCACCGGGTTACTGGCGATCGTGACACTTGGTTTGGCTATTGTGGGGGCTTATATGCTTACTGCTCCAACTTTGGAGGAAGCAAGTTGAATTCTGCATATATATGGATAATTTTCCCAAGCTTGGTAGCGGTGATTCTACTCCTGCTCCGAAAATGGGAAACCCTGGTAGCGATCCTTGCCACAGGGATCACAGCAATCCTGGCAGGTCTGGCTGCCTGGTTGCCGCTGCAAGAGCAAATCATTTTCTGGAGATGGGTATTACCCTTTTCGGACACATTTATTATTTTTGGACGACGGATTGTCCTTTCTGCAGCTGATCGTCCAACTTTGATCGTCATATACCTCACAGCTGCGCTATGGTTTGGTGCAGCTCCACTTGCCCGTCCTAATCGACTATTTGTGCCGTTAGGATTAGGCATGGTGACATTATTAACTGCAGCTATCGCTGTTGAGCCATTTCTTTTCGCGGGTGTGTTAATTGAGATTGCTGTTCTGGTGAGCATCCCATTCTTATCTCCACCAGGTAGTCGTGCGGGTCGCGGTGTATTACGTTACCTTTCATTCCAAACGATAGGGATGCCGTTTATTTTAATTTCTGGTTTCATGTTCACAGGTTTTGAGGTTGGTCCAGGAAATCAGGAAATTGTAGCCATTGCCACCGCCTTGTTGGCAATTGGATTTGCTCTATTACTGGCTGTTTTCCCATTCCATACCTGGATTCCGATGTTGGCGGAGGATTCGCATCCATACCCAACAGCCTTTATTTTCCTGTTGCTCCCGATGGCGGTGACAATTTTTGGGCTTGGATTTTTGGATAGTTATGTTTGGTTTAAGAGTAATCCAAGCACAGCTCTGCTGTTACAACTTGTCGGAGTAGTGATGGTGGTGACTGCTGGTATTTGGGCTGCAGTAGAAAGACATATTACTCGATTGATGGGATTTGCCATCATATTGGATATCGGGTTTTCCCTAATTGCAATTGGCTTGGCTATTGGTGGCAATTCTGAGATTTATCGGGTTCTATTTTTTGCTCTCTTGCTGCCGCGAGGTTTAAGTCTTGGTGTTTGGGCATTGGCGTTATCTGGTCTGGGTGGAAGAATCAAAGTTCTCGATTTGGGAGATATCCGCGGTCTAGCGAAAAGCTACCCAGTTATATCGATCAGCATGATCCTGTCGATATTCTGTATGGCAGGGATACCGCTGCTCGCAGGTTTCCCTCTGAAACTGGGCGTGATTGAAGGATTATCAGCGACGGTCCCCCAGATATCCTTCTGGGTAATCCTGGGTAGCCTGGGTTTGATTGTGGGTGGGATTCGAATGCTGATTTATATGGTTTCTGATGCAGATGAGATCAGAGAAATAACACCTGAGACAAGAGTTTTAAAAACCTTTCTCGTGATTGGTTTAGCAATTCTATTTATCCTAGGAATACTGCCAAACACCTTTATCCAATTAATCATCAATTTGCCGGCAGCATTTGGACCCGTGGTCCCATAAGCTTAATGCTATAATTCGCAAACCCTCGAAAAAGCCTTTCCGTATAGGAATTTCTCAAATGGAGGCCAGACATGGAATTTGACCAGGTCCTCAAACAACTAGAATGGTTAAATGATGAACGCCGTAAGGATAAAGATATTATCGCCAAGCAGGAAGAACGTATCATTACCATGGAGGGCGGTATCTCGGCCTCAAACCAGCAGATTAAGGATCTCAGCGGTGAGATCATCCGTTTGTCTGCAGTTGTAGGTCGTATGGATGATTTCGATTCTTCTTTGCTTCAACAGCGCATGGAAATCATCCAGCAAATTGACGAACAGGATAAACAAACCAAGAAGCGCGAAGAAGAGATGGAGAAAGTTCGCCGGGTAGAAATGCGCTCGATTGATACAAGTTTTGCTGAATCGCGCCAGGAACTTGAAGCAATTTCCGGGATTAAACGCAGTCTCCAGGCAAGAGTAGATGAAGAGGCCAGATTGGCACAACAATTAGACGATCAACGAGTAAAAGTTCTGGATATTCAACGCAGCGAAGAAGAATATACTCGCACGTATCGTCTGATGGAAGATGGTCGTCGTCAAGATTCAAAACGCCTGGTGGATCTACAGGGTGAAGTCTCTGCATTACGAAAAAGGTCTGACGAACAGCGTGGACAGATGGAGCTTGTTTCATCTAATTTGCGCAAAGTGGAAGGACGTCTCACGGAAACCTTAGCGCAAGATTCTGAGCGGCAGGAAGCCCAGGATTCGTTCATTGAAAAACAAGCCTTACAGCAAGTAGAATTTGAGCGTACCTGGAAGGAGTGGCAAGCACAAATTGAGAAAATTGATCGCCAATCGAGCGATGTTGAGAGGCAATTCCAATCTCTTGATAGCACCCATAGTGAAGTAAAAAGACTAAAAGGTTCTATAGAAGAGCTTCAAGGTCGGGTTGAGAGACGAATTAGTGAGATCGCGGAGGTTCAACGCCTGGCCGAAGAGCGATTCAGACAAGAGTGGGTAACTTTCAAGGCTGATGATCAAAAGCGCTGGACAAATTACACTTTGACTCAAGAAGAACAACGGAATGAGCTATCCAGAAATCTGGAAAATATGGGGGATCAACTTATGGATCTTAAACTAGGCTTTCAGGAAATTCAAGATATGATCCACCAGATGAATGAGGAGACTGAAAGACGTCTTCAATCCTTGTTATCTATGACCCATGATTGGGTAGCTGCATATGAACGAATCGCTGGGAGCAGCCGCTGATGGATACGGACCACCTAGCCAAATATCAAATCTGAGATATCCCTAAATAAATATTGTGAGGCATTTGAATGCGTGTAATCGGCACTGCAGGTCATGTCGATCATGGAAAATCAACCCTGATTGAATCTTTAACCGGGATGAATCCTGACCGCTTGAAAGAAGAGCGTGAAAG
>JAUWLJ010000035.1 GCA_030613705.1 Chloroflexota bacterium | reverse complement strand
CGGAGATGTAATTCGTGCATTCATGGATTGGAAAGGGTTGATATTAAGAATATCGTAGGATTCAGGAATCATAGGGATATTTGCTTCTTTCGCCCATTCTACTGCCTCGGGAGGCACAACCATAAATACTTTCTCATCAATTAATGCAGGAGAAGTGAAGATTGTGGCCAAACGACCCGTTTCGCGGTTGATTAGGTAATTTTGAAATAGATTGTCTGGTTGAGTGGGTTCATTACCAATTGTAAAAACCTCATTCACAATGCGGGGACATTCATCGGTGGGTAGCAATCCTGATGGATCACAGACTTTCATTTCGCTTATACCTGGTGGAGGCATAAAATCCTCAACAGGTTTACCCCTCGTTGCATATTGCATAACAGCATGCCAAAGCCCCGCTGCCCAATTTGGAGAGATCTCTATCATCTGGTTTGAGTCCTCCGTTCCTAACCACACAGCGGAAACCAAATCGGGTGTATAGCCGACAGTCCAGGAATCAATCCGGGTGGTTGTACTGCCGATCTTTGCAGCGGCAGGTCGTCCAATCTCTAAGGGGTTTGGATGTCCAAGGCTCGGCCAGCGAGCGGTCTCATCACTGAGGATATCTGTGACAATATAAGCTAATTGGGGAGATATTACTGGACGCTTGATAGTGCGACATTCAGTGATTTGACCAGTACAATCCAACCATTCGTTTCCCGAATTATCCACAACTTTCAGAATCACTTGCGGATTGATGGCTGAATTCTGGTTCTGTGAGAGATCAGAATCTTGGGACATTCCAGCTAAAATACCCTGTGCAGCAAGTACTCCGTATGCCTGGCTAAGCTCGAGCAGAGTAGCCTCTCCTCCCTCGAATGGTAAGCGGTAGGCTCCTTCTTCTGATTGGATTTGAAGACTTCCTAAACCGAGCTGTTGGGAAGTGTGCCAAACTTGGTCGGGATCCAGTTGAGTAAGTACCTGAAAGGTAGGGACCAAATAATCATTCGCCAAAGCAGTCCGCACACTTACTGGACCGTGGAATTGACCATCTGGATTCTGGATATCAGTGAAACCTTCGACCAAACTGGCAGGTACATCCCAAAGCAAGGAGGCGGGGCTGGAACCTCGGGAGAATGATGTCAAATATATAAATGGGGTCAGAATTGATCCGGGTGGTCGGCCCGGTAGTTGATTTGGATTTAATTCAGGTTCAATTCCACCGACCATCGCCAGTATTTGGCCGTTTGTGGGATCCATGACGATCACGCTCGAGGCTATTGAAAGATCTGGGAGGCGTGACTCTTGTTGCAGCGCGGGCAGCAAACGTGCCATCTCGCATTCTTCTAACCCATGTTCAACAATATCCCTGGTGTCTGCATTGGTTATTCTGGAGATTTGTGTAGAAGTTGCGCATTCAACTTGGTTTTGTAAATCGTAATCTAATGAGGAAATGATATTCAAACCACCACGCAAGATCCGATCAAGTGGGATAAATCGAGATGCTTGTTCGACTGCTAATCTTGTGAAATCTGGGGCGAGATCGAAGGAAAAATCTTGGGTAGGTTTAAATTCGAGCTGCTCATCTAAAGCTGCTCTAAGTTCGTCGGTGGAAATCATCTCTTGCGCAAACATTTGATGGAGGATTTTGTCTTTTGCAGCAAGAGCAGCTGTGGGTGCATCGATTGGATTGAGAGAGGGAGATTCTGCAGCTGCAGCAAGAATCGCAGCTTCGGCCAGGCTTAACCTTGTGGCGTGTTTTCCAAAATAAATTCGCGCAGCTGCATCAGCACCATAGGCTAAATTTCCATAATATGTAGAATTCAGGTACCATTCAAGAATTCGTTCACGACCATATTGTGCATTCGCCTGGGCGGCTAATATGCGTTCGACAATTGATCGGTTGAAGGATGGAGACTGATCCCATAACAGGTTGTCGCTTATTAGTTTCTGAGTAATTGTTGACTGAGTTCCGGTTTGGATGCCATTCCAAGTGAATCCACGATTTGTCCAAAAACTCGGGTCTGTTGAGGCAATAGTTGCCAATATCAGGGAATTAGGAATTTGAGCTTGGGTATCACCTTGAAGTGATAAATATTTTCGCCCGCTCGCGTTTGAATTCTCTAGGATCGCAATTAGGTGTTGCCCAGTTTGGTCGAGTAATCGGG
Organism: Chloroflexota bacterium; assembly: GCA_030613705.1. Classification (GTDB taxonomy): domain Bacteria; phylum Chloroflexota; class Anaerolineae; order Anaerolineales; family UBA4823; genus PFL25. Next base: position 9,077 of record JAUWLJ010000035.1, on the reverse strand, counting down.
TAGGTGGGGGCAGCTGACCATCAGGTGACTCGAGTATCAGTGGGAGAGTCTCCAGTGGAGGGAGGCTTTTTGACAAATTGGCAAATAAGATTGAAATTGTTATGATAAAGATCGAGAAGATCAGGCTGAGGGTTATCAGGACAAGTAATGCAAATCGGCTGAGTCGCTTAATAAACCTGTCGCCCTCTCGTTTTTCACGACGATGCCGAGATTTGATGATTTGCGGGATTGCAGACATGGGTGAATTGTACACGAATTAAATATATACTTTATTTGTCTGAATTAGCGAATTATTTGAAAAGCAAAGCCGACACCAGTTTATCCCCGAAACTGGTGTCGGCTCGTGCAGGACCCCTAGTTTGAGACCCCGGCAACCTGCAGGTAATTGGTAATATATTGTTACTGACTATACCATGCAGGCGTTGCCAAAACGTTGACATAAATCTAAAGTGAAATAAGCTCAAGCAGCTTTTGGCGAAATTCAAGGACTGCCTTGAGTATATATTCTGGATGCGCATTTTTCTCAAAAAAATCAAGAATTTCATAAACTCGCTCAATGTCTGATATGGTATCAAGACCACATACTTGTTTAGCTTTTATCAATCGGATCAAAGTCCTCAATTCAATATAAGGATCTTTAATATCAGCAAGAGTATCGAGGGTCGATTGAAGCTGTTCGATAGAAACACTTCTAATCCCAATTTCTGATTCGGAGATACCTTGAGTAATCTGGCTCATAGTCTGGACCAGAAGCATAGTCCTTTTGCGAGCTTGTTTCTCGAGTGAGTAGGAAATTTGACGAGCTTGGTCCCATTCTTCCATATAGATATGTGCGTAGCTTAAGAATAGATCTCCCATGATTGTGATGATTCCCAATCCAGTGGATTTTGCAATATCTATTCCACGATTGAGGTTACGCATCCCAATCTCTGTTTGATTGTTTCTTATCTGGGCATATCCTAAGCGGATTAAGTTATCCAACCCCCAAAAATCACGATTGCCGAGGGTTAAACCTTGTTGAAAAAACTCACATGCCTTGGAAGGTGCTTCAAGTACTAGAAATATATCACCCAATATGCGGTAACTAATCGAGCGGATATCCTGGTAGTGATAAGCTTCCCCAATTTTCGAGACAGATTGGGAAGACTCGTATGCTGCACCTAGATCCCCGGAAGCGATATTCAGAAACCCCTGGATTGCGTATAAATACCCAAGCATGCGGTTGGCTTGTATTCGTTCAGCAAGCTCAATACCCTCTTTGTTATCCTGCCGGGCTTTACTAAAGTCAGCCATGTAATAATACGCTAGGGAAGAAGCAATATATGCAGTGACAGCAATGTGATGATGTCCGATGGTATTCGCAATCTTCAACGACATAGAGGCTTGTTCTAAACCGAGTTTGGGGAAACCAGATAAAGTTCGAGTGAGAGCCAGTTGGTAATGACAATTAGCCATCGCGCGTTGTATTTGCGGGTTATGGTCACCATCACCAAGCGTGAGAGCCAGTTCGAATGATTGGATGGCTTCGTCAATTCTCCCCAACATGTACAGGAAAACACCGCGATGAATGTGGGTGTCCATCTTCTCAAAAGCATGGTCAGTTTGGTTGAGATAAGAGATCGCCTGGTCGGTATATGTCAAACCTTCCTCAAATTGGTTCTCAGCCATGCAAGCGTCACTTAAACCATCCAGGGCCGTACCAATTAATAACTGGCTACGTCTTTCCCTGCCCAATTTCAATAATGTAGAATTTTGCTCTCGAATCGTTTGAACATCTTGTAGCTCATACGCCATCTCGGTTCTTTCAGCATAGAAATCATGAATGAGTTCATCGCTGATTACTTCGTTTGAGTTGATGATCAACTTCTCTGCCCGGGAAAAAATTTGATCGGCTTCAGCTGGTGCAAAAAGCTGGCGCGCCCATTGGGCAGCTTTCAACCAATAAATTAGCGCGGGTGCCAACTTTCCAGCCAATTCATAATGTTGCGCCATAACTGCTGCTTGACTTCCTTTTCGAGAATCCAGGCTGATTTCTAATGCCCGGGCGATATGCTCATGCAAGAAACGTAAGCGGATGGGATTGGTATCCAGCAGTATAGTTTCCCGGATTTTGTCGTGGATGAACCGCCAATAGGTATCTTGAGATGGTCGATTAATCGCTTCAATAAGGTTGCGCTGCTTCAACTCCTCAATTGCACGCGCGATAATGGAAAAATTATGCTGGCTGGCAATGCTGATCAACTCAGGATCAAATTCCGTACCAAGAACAGCAGCAAACTCACTGGTCTCACGCGCTAATGGGCTTAACCGTTCGATTCTGTATTGGATCAAGGAATAGACGCTTTTAGCTAAGGGCAACTTCGAGTGACTTGATGGTCCAGAGTGGGTTTCTGATTCTTGGACTGACCGTAACGTCTCAAGAATAATAAATGGATTACCGCCAGTTTCCAGTTCCAGCTGATCGACCAATTCTTGGTCTAATGGATATCCCATCACATATCTTCCAAGACCTGAAATTTCCTTTGGACGAAGACGTTCTAATTCAATATTATTCAATCTGGAAGAAGTTTGATTCGATGAGAGAAAATAATTAAGATTCTCGTTGTTCTCGTCTATGCGAGCAGCAAGAATGCTAAGTGCTCTGCGATCAAAAGGAGGGCGTTCAATCAAATATGAAATTGTTGCCAGGGATGCTTCATCAGCCCATTGAACGTCATCAAGGAATAACACTATATTGTTCTTTTGAGCAACCAGTAAGAACACTTGCCGTATTCCTTCCAATAAAGTTGAGCGATTTTGACTTGGATCATATGAGGTTGTTTGAGGAGTCTGTGATGGATAGATGGATGACAGCTCTGAGATAAGAAGGGCGAGGGGTTCAGCCCAAATACTTGGTAGGTTTTGCCATTCTGCAGTGGAAATTTGGTTGCGGAGCAGTTCAATGACAGGTTGAAAAGGGAGGTTGATCTCAGCGGGTCGACAATGAGTGACAAAAATTCTTCGGTCGCTGGCAAATAATTCACAGAATTCTTGAACAAGGCGGGTTTTACCCAAACCCGATTCACCAGATACGATACAGCCTCCTCCAGTTCCCAAAGCATCTTGTAATTGGGTGAATTCCGATTGTCTACCCACAAACGGAGTGTGAACACTCGCCAGGATGCGCCAATCAGGTTGTGAGGATTGATTGGTTGACAGTCTTCTTCTCTTGATTTGGCGATAAATTGAGACAAGCTGCTGGGATGGTTGAGCATCAAACTCATCGTTTAACAGTTTTGCTACAGAGGAATAATATTGTCGGGCTTCTTGGTATTGCCCCATATCGACGAGCAGGCTTAATACTTTGAAATGCAAATCCTCGTTGAAATTATCGTTTTCCAACGCTTTAAGTGCAAATTTGAGAGCGTCTTCTAACTGTCCAGAAACTCGATTATGATCACAAATTCTTATGAACAAACGGGTGCGAAGGTGAGTCAGCTGCAAGTTTGATTGTTGCCACCAATCCTCAAGCAGACGAGAACTGGGTAATTCTGCACCTTCCATAAATTGAGAGCCGCGCCATAAATTCGCGGCACGAAGCATGGATTGTAAAGTCGTCTCAGGAAGTGATTTATCTGGCGGGATAGTCCAAGGCTGGTTGCCGATCGAGTCTAGTAGATTCAAAAAAAGTCTTTGGTCGACATATGATTTCGATATGTCTAAACCGACTAAATCATTATGGGTTGTGAGAACAACCGGATCTGGGATTTCAGCTCGGATTCTACTTAGCGCTTCCCGCAGACGGCTACGGGCAACTTTCGGTGAAGAATCTTCCCAGAAAAGATTAAGTAGTTTTCCCCGTCCGACGAACTTCCCTTGGGATGCGAGATAAAAGAGAAGTGTGCGCGGAGTGCGTCTGTTTACATTGATAAGTTGTTGTTCCCAGCGTATTTCTGGAGGACCAAGAAGGTTGATCTGCAGATCAGTCATGTGTGCGATTTGTCAGTGTCGACGCTGCCTGCAACATATCTCGAGCTGAGTGCATAGTACCCTCACTGGTATCGCCAAGCATTTGAGCTAATTCAGGTAAGCGATCTTCTTCATCAAGATCGATAACACGTGTAATCGTGCGGCCGTCCTGGATTTGCTTGCTTACCTGGAGGTGCTGCTCGCCAAACGCAGCCAGCTGGGGAAGGTGGGTAATACACAATACTTGGTGATGGCGCGAAAGAAGCCAGAGTTTGTAACCAACCACAGTCCCAACACGTCCTCCGATACCTTGATCAATTTCATCAAAGATGAGTATTGGGATATTATCTGCACGTGCCAGTACATTTTTGAGTGCTAACATGAGCCGTGATGTTTCACCCCCAGAAGCGATCTTAACCAGAGGCTTTAATCCCTCGCCTGGATTGGGAGCGATCAGGAATTCTATTTGTTCTATTCCAGTAGCATCATATGCCACAACTCGTCCGTCAGAGATGGGCACCCCTTCAGGGTCGATCTTTTCCTGGAAATCTACTTTAAAGCGAGCTCCTGACATATTTAACTCATCGAGCTCAGCTTCGATTTCTCTATCCATATCTTCAGCAGCTCGATGCCTGATCTCAGAGAGCGCCTGGCCACTTTTTCCGAGATTGATCAACAACTTACTTTTTAACTGATCTAGCTCAGCGATGCGTTCTCCAGCATGAGTTATGGTTTCCTTCTTCTCTAACGCACCCTCGAAATAATCGAGAATTGCAGGAATCGTGTCACCATATTTACGTTTCAAATTGGAGATCAATTCCAAACGTTCTTCGACTTGATTGAGGCGTGCAGGATTAAACTCAATTCCATCGAAGTAATTTCGCAGTTCACGGGAAAGGTCTGTCAAAGTAGAAAATGTGCTCTGAAAACTCTCGATGAGACTGATTTGAGATGCATCAATTCGAGAAACTTCTTTTATCTCATCAAGTATTTGTCCGAGAAGATCTGTCACAGAGGGGGACTCTGGTGTGCCCTCATCGAGCTTGATTAATGCCTGTTGGGTAGAAGAGGCAAGGTTTTCAGCGTTTGCCAACCGGTTGCGCTCTGAGACCAGGTTCTCTTCTTCTCCCGCTTCCAAACGAGCGGATTCGATTTCATTGATTTGATAATTGAGCACATCAATTTGCCGGGCAGATTCACTTTCTGCTTGACGAAGACCGGTTAATTCTCGGTTTACTGACACCAGGTTTTGGTAAACCCGCGTGTAATTTTCCCGCAATTTCTCGTCGCCGGCATAGCGATCGAGCAAGTTTAGATGCTCCCTTACGCGCAAAAGGGATAAATGCTCCGATTGGCCATGCAGGTCTACCAACAATTCGCCGATTTCTTTCAAGAGGCTGGCACTGACATTGCGACCGTTAATTCGGGCGACACTGCGCCCTCCGATTCGGATTTCTCGTCCAATCGTGAAAATTCCAGGATCATCAAATAAATCCTCACGCTCAAGGATAGTTTGGATAGCATCTCGATTTGAGGTCGGGATCTGGAAAGTGGCTTCGATCATTGCCCTTGTGGCGCCCGAGCGAATCATTGAGACCTCAGCCCGGCCCCCAAGTAAAAGCTCAACCGCGTCGATAATTATCGATTTTCCTGCACCGGTTTCTCCGGTAAAGGTGATGAAACCTGGATCGAAGGTTATTTCAAGTTGATCGATGATGGCGAAATTATCGATTCTTAATTCATCAAGCATAAGCGTAAGGCCAGTTAATAAATCAAAGCCGGATACCTGCCAATCGATAATATACTGTGGATGTCACTAAGACAGTATAAACAACTGGCCAAATAAAATAGAATAAACCGACAAAACCGATTGCTAATCCGGTCAAAGCCAACACCGACAAGATAGGCAATATACCACCAAAGGCGGTTGCAGCTGCGGTAGCTTGAAACAGCCGTTTAGATCGACGGCGACGGATGGCAAAGCGAATTGCTTCAGCAATTACAATCCCAGCGATGGGAGCGACGAAGATTGTGAAGAATCCAATCCTTGTGGTTAATAAACTACCTATGTAAGTCAGGATGACAGCGATACCTATGGCAAGGATGTAATCGAGCCAGGTCGCTGTATCGAAGGTTTTTTGCTGGGCGCGCACACATTCTGTACATCGATATCCCGTTTCGGTCAATACAGCGCATTTAACGCATATTGGCTTCTCGCAGCGATTACAGCGTAAAGTTGTCTCAACATCTGGGTGATTTTCACAATAAATGGTAGGGTGTTCTGTAGTCATCGAGTAATTCCAGTGGATGGATTTTGATTCATATGCGGTGTCAGGTTTCGGTAAAAATAGCCAGGATCCTGAAATCGAATAAACTGAAGTGTATGGCTGCTAGCACATATATTGACGTAATCTCCATCCGCTAATTCTATTGGTGGCTGGCCGTCCACACTGAGCACAGCCTGGTGAGTGGTGTGCACTTTGATCGCCACTGAAGAGCCTTCTGCAAGGACGATTCCTCTATCAATCGAAAGATGAGGAGCGATTGGTACTAGTAAAATTGTACGAAGTTCAGGCGGTAAGATCGGGCCTCCTGCCGCCAGGGCATAAGCGGTTGATCCTGTCGGCGTCGCAGAGATCATTCCATCCGCAACATAGGTCGCCAGGAAGCGACCATCGACGTTGACTTCCAATTGAATCGGACGGACAATACCACCCCTACAGACAACCGCTTCGTTGACAACATCCCACTCCCCGAGAATCTGGTCACCCCTGACTTGTTTGGCGCTGAGCATCATCCGCTTTTCAGACCAAAAATCTCCTTGCAGTAGTCGTTGGAATGCCTCTCTCCAGCCATCTTGCCGAATTTCCATCAGAAATCCGAAGCGACCCATGTTAATTCCTAGAACGGGGACTCCATATGGTCCGCAAAGGTGACCAGCACGCAACATGGTTCCGTCGCCCCCCAAAGCAATTAATAAATCAAAATCGCCACGAATTATCTGATGGCGCAAATTTTCATCGTATAACAGACCAGAGGTAACTCGTAGGCCTTGATCTCGCAAGTAGGATACGATGTGTTCTGTTTCCTCAACGGCAACTGAAATTTCAGGATGAGGAGCGACAGCGATATGTTGAAATCCAAAAACCCCTTCAGGCATGCCGCTATTATAAACGAGTTTATCCATAACCTGATTTTAAGAGACAGTGGTTTAGTTATATTGAAGTTGCTTCGTTTGAGAATCTTACTTTTTAGATTAATGCCTGATCACAAATAGAGTTGTAGCCACAGCCACGACAGCGGTTCGACGATTGATGAGAGCGGTCGAGACCTCTACGTCGGTTTTGCGAGCGAATCTCTCGGATCAGATCGATCAAACTCTGTTCAAGTTCTCTTGTGTAATCGATGGCAATATCCTGGTTGGGGTAGTGAAGGATGCCAAAGGGGGGTCGGATTCCAAGTGTTTGTTCGATCAGCAAGCAGTAAGCGGCTAATTGATAAATGTGGGAGTCATATGGGGCTGTCTTCAAACGCCTTGATTTGACCTCCACTGGAATAATCCCCTTATGATTTTCAACCAAATAATCCGGTTTTCCTGTCAAATTGAACGTTGGATCATATAACGGAGTTTCGACTTTTCCCCATTGATCATGATCGGTGTAGATCACTCTACCCGCTGGGAGACCGGCAGACTTTCGTTGCAAACCAGATATCCAAAAGAGTGCCACTCCCAATAGGATTAAGATTCCAATTATGTATAACAAGGGGATTTAGATCAGCTTTCCAGTCAGATAGATGGCTAGGAGTACGATGGCGATAATGATAGTTACATATGCCAAAACACGTAAGCAACCACTGACCATTACTAGGCGCGTATGTTGGAAATGTATCTTTGTGCCTGCTGCGAGCTCATTTTGATTGTCTGGTGAGCAGCCTTGTTTTTGGTACCACCAAGCGCGTTTGCAATAGAGGTACGTTCCTAATTCTGAGGCACGAATAGTACTCATGCTTATTTCAGACGCTCCTCCAGGCGCTGCATTGATTGTTCAAGATGCTCTTGTCTCAGACTGAGGGTTAAATCACCCCGGGTACGCTCAGTGATGCTGCGGGCAATATCAGTTTGGCGACGAATACCCCCAGTGATCGCATTAGGGTAATCCATGGTTATCAAAACAGCATATATATCATCCATATGTTGCAGAAGCTGTTCAGCATCTTGAGAATATCCTTGGCGTAAGATATCTAAACATCTGCGACGAAATTCACCCACGGATTCAGCCAGTCCATTCAAGAAGGCCGCATTTTCTAGACCCAATTCTTGTGGGGAAGGTAAATCTTTGTTGACCACCAATGCATAAAAAATACAGGCTTCAGCATATTCCTTAAGAGCATCCTGTGTGTATCCAGCATAATATAGATCGGGATATTCCTCCAGATCAGTATGCAGCGATTTGGCGATACTGGAGGCATTATCGAGATGTTCTTGAGCGACATCGAATTCATCGCGGTGGACTGCACGAATCGCATTTGCACAGTGACGCGTAAGTGTGCGAGCCCGTGAAAGGGCGTGATCGCGAGCACTTGTTCGGGCTTGAAATGCCTGGTGGATTTGTTCAGCAATATTCTCTAATCGGTCCATATCTTATTCCTCTGGCGATTCATCAGATGGGGGAGTGGGGCGAAAAAGGAAATCTGCCAGTGATTTTGACCCAGGGAGACGAATCTCTCCAAAAGAGGTTTCGTATCGTTTGATATTCTCACTGAGTGCATGTTGCAATAGCTTGGCACCTAAAGGAGACATGACAATACGTGTACGGACCTTCGCAGGTCTGGAGCCGGGTAGTAAATGGGCAAAGTCGAAGACCATCTCTGATGGCGAGTGGGCAATTCGCACCAGGTTGATGTAAATCGCCTCAATATCTTCTGGAATTGTCATGGGTGGTAATTTTTGTGGGGCTGGTTTTTTAGGTTTATCGGGCATTTGCAGCTCCTGATTAAGATTTATATTATTACACTAGATGAGTGAATGTTAAAGGGCGGAGGATTTATTTGATCTTATTCCCTCCGCCCTCTGAGGCGCGTTATCTTAGATGCATAGCACCAAGATCGAAATTATCGTGATGTGTGAG
>JAUWLJ010000137.1 GCA_030613705.1 Chloroflexota bacterium | reverse complement strand
TCCTCGGTGTTGCCCGAGTGAGAGGAGGCGATTACTAAAGTGTCTTCACCATTTGCCCAGGCGGGGAGGGAATAATTGCGATGCACGATCACAGGCACCGGGCAATAGGGGGCAATATAAGCTGCCACCAGGTCAGCTCCGATAGCAGAACCACCCATCCCGGCCACCAGGACTCTTTTGATGCCTTTCCAATCCGGCAGAGGTAGCTGGGAGCCAAGCTCCCAGGCAAAATTAATTTGATCTGGCAATCCATCGATATGCGTCAGCATATCCTGGACATCGATTTGCTTAAACCTGGAAATATCGTCGAGATTCATTGAATATCCTCATTCCGTTTCTATCAACAGCTGATAAATCTCCCGCCTTGGCCAATTCGATTCTGCGGACAGCTGGCTGGCGATCTGTGCGGGAGGGAGGTTTTGCGATTTCCGAACTTTTATCGCGGCCATGAGTTGCTCTTCAGACCAGGTCTTTTCTTCAGGTGGGCATCCAGCCAAGACCAGGGTGATTTCTCCCCGTGGAGGATTGGCAGTGTAATGAGCCAAAGCTGCGGATATGCGACCTCGGAAAAACTCCTCATGCAGCTTGGTTAATTCCCGGGCGACTGCCAGCTCCCGGTCACCTAATTCCTCCAGCAGGTCTTTCAGGGCACCCAGGAGACGATGAGGGGTCTCGAAAAATATCAAGGTATATGGCAGGTTGGAGACTTCGTTTACTGCCCGGCGGCGATCTGAGGATCTGCGCGGCAGATAACCCAAGTAAAGGAAATTCTCTGTCGGTAGTCCGGAGGCGACCAAGGCACTGATCGGTGCGCTGGGCCCTGGGATCGGGCTGATCTCATGCCCGGCCTCAATTGCCTCCCGTACCAATTCGTATCCAGGATCGTTGAGCACCGGAGTACCGGCGTCTGATACAAGGGCCAAGTCTGCTTGCTCCAGATGGTCTAACAGGCTTTGTAATTTGCTTCTTTTGCTGTGTTCATGGAAGCTGATCAGTGGAGTCTGAATGTCATAATGCTTGAGCAGCTTCCCAGTCTGGCGGGTGTCTTCTGCAGCGATCAAATCTACCTGACTCAGAATTTGCAGCGCACGCTGACTGATGTCTTTGAGATTTCCGATTGGAGTGGCGACAAGGTATAAGGTATTCACTTAAAAAACTATCCTGGCTTGGTTACTTCCCGGTTGGATTGTTTCGCTCGACTACGTTAAGGTATTAACCAGGTGAAAATCTCGATATTCAAGAGACCAGTTTCCGGATCCAATGAGTTTATGAACATCCATCCTGGCAACGCCATATTTGTCCGATAGCAGATGTAATTCCCAACCAGGTTGTCCACGGAGATCGGGTCAGAAATTAAGTTCATGTTCTGACAATCGCTCAGGCTAGGTTGGTTGGGTCCGAAGATGGACATCTCTGTCTTATCAATGGGTACTAGCTTGTGATTCTGGTCGAATTCATCGTATGTTAGATCCTCGCCACCAATATTGACCTCGTTGTGGTCAAGGTCATAAAGATCCCCGAATTGCAGAGTTGCGGATCCGCTCACCTGGATCCCAGGAGTTGGCGTGATTGTAGGACCTGCTGTCTCTGTGATCGTTGGCGTTCCGGTAGTCATTGGGGTTCCCTCTGCCACGATCCTGACCCAAAAAGCAGAATCGCTGTTGGGTCCAATCCCAAATAAAACCCCAGATGGGTTGCGAAGCTTCCACCAGCTTTGATAGGTTCCTTCGGAATCTGGAGCTTTCATTTCAACTGAAAGATCTAGAGATTGACCCGGTGCTGTATTCCCACTCATGGGAACGCTGAGCGCAGCACCAAGCTGTTCGCCTGAGAACCAGACCAGAGTATAATCGCTCGTCCAGGAGCAGGTCCCTGCATTTTGCAAACGCCAGGTCTTGGTGAATTCTTCTCCTGGTTGCAGTCTGGTATCATCTGGAATGGTTACATCAATCGGTACGCCCGGCAGTGCTTGATCGCATGAGACGGAGGGGGTTTGCGCGGTATCCTGAGTCGCGGTTTCATTTCCCTGAGTTGGTGGGGCAGCCGGTTCCCCTGGTGTGCCAGTTGCCCTCGGTTGTGTTGGTGAGACTGTGGGTGTTCGAGAGATCGCCTCGGTAAGCCTGGCTTCAACCGTTTGGTAGGCTTGGGTGACATTCAGGGTAGGTGTGGTGGTCGCCCAGGCTGGCAAATTACACCCCGCCAGACTCAGAGCGCTGATGGCCAGGATAAAGCAAGAAAAATACTTGATCGTGCGGAGCAGTTTCATCGGCAGAAGAATCCTGGATGTACTGTTTTGAAATGAGAGGGTCTTATTGCGTGAGGAGTTTGTCGTCTGAATCCGGGAGGATAGCTTTCAGACGACGGGCTAATAAACGACGGGGGAGCAGGATACGCCGTGCACAAGTGAGGCATTCCAGACCGATATCGGCACCCAGACGGACCACTTTCCATTCGTAACCTCCGCATGGGTGAGGTTTGCGTAAACGTACGATGTCATCCAATTCCAGAGGGGGCAACATGCGAGGCATTATATCATGGGGTGGTATAATCGCCGAAAAGGCCATTTTAATGTTTGACCTCAATTTACCAACGCTTATATCGCGAATTTTTGTTTTATTGACTGCTTTTGCTGTACATGAGTTTGCTCATGCCTGGACCGCCGACAGGTTTGGTGATCCCACCCCGAGGGACAATGGCCGGTTGACATTGAATCCCATGGCTCACCTCGATCCCATGGGGTCCTTAATGTTGATCGTGGTTGGATTTGGATGGGCGAAACCCGTTCCGGTCAATCCCCAGGCCCTGGCGCGCCGTTCGTCTGCAGCTATGATGTGGGTTTCTCTGGCTGGTCCAGCATCGAATTTCATTATGGCGATAATTGCCTCCATCCCCTTTCAGCTTGGTCTGGTATCAGCATTTATCGCATTTACGAATACCAGCGGAATCCTTCCATCATTGGATAAGCTGCTTTGGGAATTCGTCTATATTAATCTGCTCTTGATGCTGTTCAACTTGATCCCTCTTGCTCCTTTGGACGGGGAAAAGATCCTTTATTACCTGCTCCCCGTTTCAGGGCAGAGAGTTATGGACAATATCCGCCCATATGGACCAATGATCTTACTTGCAGTGATCTTTCTCGGACCTCTCTTGGGATTCAATGTCTTGGGGTCTGTTATCGGACCGCCCCTGACTGCATTGATGTCTGTACTGGTCGGATGAACACCTCCCGCCTGGTATATCGCTCTCGGCAGTTTTGGCAGGCAATCAGCACTCGCTCGTCCCGGGATGATGCGGACCTGGTTTCTTCGATTTTGTCTGCCTCCCAGATAGAATTATTCAATCTGATGCAAAAAAACGAGCAGGCTCATAGCTTGAGAGTTTTAAAAGAATTGAGAAACCGGGGGGATGAGAATATTGATCTCCAAACCGCCGCGCTGTTGCACGATGTTGGTAAAGTTCGGGCTCCTTTAGGTTTGTGGGAGCGGGTGTTGATTGTGATCGTGAAAGCGTTTTGTCCAGATTGTGTGAAAGAGTGGGGCTCAGCTCGAACTGAAGACTCCCTGACAGGGCTCGGTTGGCGGCGGACATTTGTCGTTGCTGAGCAGCACCCAGTCTGGGGTGCAGATCTCGCTTCTCAGTGTGGTTCTTCTCCAATAGCGGTGTCGCTTATCGCCCGCCACCAGGATAAACTACCTCCTTCGCATATTAGCGAAAGTTCAGGGGAAGATAGCCTGTTGCGAAAATTACAGGCGGTCGATGATATCAATTGAGGTGAATTTATGGTTGTCCAATTAACAATCGTTGGTTTGGGTCAAATCGGAACGTCAGTGGGTCTGGCGCTTGCTGACCAGACCGAGGTTATCTACCGCGTCGGTCATGATCGCGAATTTCGTGCCTCTCGCCGGGCAGAAAAAATGGGGGCTCTGGACAAGGTCTCCATCAATTTGCTCTCCGCAGTGGAAGATGCGGATTTAGTTTTGCTGGCATTGCCCATGGATCAAATTCGGGAATCTCTGCAGGCGATTCGAAATGATCTCAAGGAGGGCGCGGTGGTGATGGATACCGGTCCCGTGAAGCAGGTTGTGGCTTCCTGGGTCGCTGAACTATTACCCTCAGACCGGTATTATGTCGGATTGACCCCTGTGCTCAACCCAATGTACCTGCATGATATCGATTCGGGCGCTGAGGCCGCGCGCCCGGATCTGTTTCGAGATGGGTTGGTTGGAATTGTCTCGCCACCCGGAATGCCCTCAGAAGCGATAAAACTGGCTGCGGATTTAACCCGCCTCCTGGGCGCCTCCCCGCTCTTTGCGGACCCGCTGGAGATGGATGGCCTGGTGGCTGCAACCCATATCTTGCCCCAGTTGCTCGCGGCCGGGTTATTGAATGCCACAATAGGACAGCCCGGTTGGCGGGAGGGACGCAAGGTCGCCGGGCGTTCATATGCTGAAGTCACCGCCCCGGTCATGTACCCAACTGAGCCAAAGACATTGACCACTGCCGCGATGCTCAATCGTGAAAATGTGATCCGCGTGCTGGATAGTGCGGTCGCATCGATAAAGGCCATACGTAATGACATCTCAAACGAGGATATCGAAACCTTAGAAGAGCGGCTTAACCGTGCGCGTGAGGGGAGACAAGTGTGGTTGAACGAACGTCTGGCAGCAAATTGGGCTATTGAGGGGACAACCAGTGTCGAAGCACCCACTGCCTCTGAGGTTTTCGGTCGTCTTATTGGGAGAGGTAGAAAAAAAGAGAATTGAAAGGGACCATGATGGCAGCCAAATTGCAATGGATACAAGATGAACTGCAAAAATTAAATGAGAGTGGTCTGTACAACCAGATTCGCACGTTAAGTTCTCCCCAAGGAGCCTGGTTGGTTGTGGATGGGCAGCGTGTGTTGAATTTCTGCTCGAACAATTACCTTGGTTTAGCCAACCATCCGCGCATAGTGGAAGCGGCTCGCAAAGCAATCATTGAATATGGCGTCGGTCCTGCCGCTGTACGTACAATTGCGGGTACCATGGACCTTCACCTGAAATTGGAAAAACGGCTGGCGGCATTTAAAGGGGTCGAGGCAGCGATCACCTTCCAATCCGGATTCAGTGCCAATGTCGGTTGCATTCCAGCCCTGGTTGGCAGGGGTGACGTGATCTTCTCTGATGAGCTCAACCATGCCAGCATCATCGATGGCTCGCGCTTATCACGAGCGCAGATCGTCCGCTACGCCCATTGTGAGGTTCAAGATCTGAAGCGCGCTCTGCAGGAGAAGCGATCCGAGTTCAATCGGGCGCTGGTGATCACGGATGGGGTGTTCAGTATGGATGGTGATGTCGCCCCCCTGGACGATATCTATGCGGTGACCCAAGAATATGACGTCATGCTGATGGTGGATGATGCCCATGGCGAGGGTGTCCTCGGCAAAGGGGGCCGCGGGATTGTCGACCACTATGGATTGCATGGCAAGGTGGATGTCGAAATTGGCACGCTTTCTAAAGCTTTTGGTGTAGTCGGCGGAATCATCTCGGGCGATCCTCTGATCGTCGAATGGCTCAGCCAGCGTGGGCGGCCATTCCTCTTTTCTTCCGCCATGACTGTGCCCGATGTGGCCGCCTGCCTGGCAGCCGTGGATATCCTGGAGGAATCTACAGAATTGGTGGATAAGCTCTGGCAGAATACGCGCTATTTCAAAGAGGAGATGCGCAATTTGGGATTTGACACGGGCCTGAGCACCACACCGATCACTCCGGTGATGCTGGGTGAGGCATCCCTGGCACAGGAGTTCAGCCGGGAGCTCTTTAATGCAGGCGTATTTGGTATGTCGATCGGTTTTCCAACCGTACCGCGCGGCAAAGCTCGTATCAGGGTAATGATCTCCGCCGCCCATGAACGGGATGACCTCGACCAGGGACTGGCCGCCTTTGCCAGTGTGGGACGTCAGCTGGGCGTGATCGCTTGAGATCTGAGAAAATTAGAAGGGTTGACTAAGATGACTGTATATGTCATGCTGAACGAAGTGAAGCATCTCCATTCCCCCTATGAGATCCTTCATTCACCTGCACTGCGCCAAACGCAGTGAGGTGCAAGTGTCACTCAGGGTGACACCATTCTGGGACAGCCCCGTTTGTTTTTATTGATACCATTTAGG
>JAUWLJ010000077.1 GCA_030613705.1 Chloroflexota bacterium | reverse complement strand
TGATGAACAAATACAACCAGCCGGCGCAGCTTGCCCTGCGTATCAACCTAAAATTTCACCCCTCAGCCCAGTCCTTTGGTCAGATCATGAGCATGGCCCCACCGCGCCCTGCCGTGGCCTATCATTTCTTCAACGACGCGGATACACGCTACGAAATCTACAACGCCATACGTGAGACCTACGATGGCCCGCTCTCCATGGCTACCGCCATGATGGTGTGGAACATCACCCGAGAGGGGGTCACAGAGCGCATGGCGGTTTCGACCGACAATTCATGGGATGTGGAAGGACCTTCCGAAAAATTGGCACCGGACCCAAGTCGTGCATCGGAGTATACGCAGTTCATCCTCGACGGCCGGCTCGATGTCGACGAGGCAAACGCACAGTGGATGCAGGAGTTCATGGCTCGCAACGGTTTAACCGCCGAAGACCTGGCAAAGGGAGGCTGAACCAACACAAGAACTCACCTGGGAAGCTAACCATACTATGTCAGAGTGGATCAATAATGGTCGTCTTTCCTGGCCAGATGTGGCTGAGGTCGCCGAGGGCTCGGCCGAATTGGGGGTTGCTGGGACGCTGGCTGGGCGCTGGAAATCCACCAATTCGACGGGCGCAGGCTGCCACCGGATGGCTGGTGGACCTGGGCATCGACAACAAGTTCATCAAGAATGTCGGTGATTCATTGGACCCCGGGCAATCAGCTCTGTTTATCCTGGTAGTGGAAGCGACCGGCGACAAAGTTCTCCCCGAGATGGCCAAGTTCGGCGGCACGGTCTACCAGACCTCCCTGTCCAACGAGGATGAGGCAACGCTCAAGCAAGCGCTGGAGCACGAAGATATCAGCAAGGCTGCGCAGGCATCCCTGGATGAGGAACTGAAATAACGAAGTTTACCAATAATATTTATAAGTGCGCGGAGAGTTATCGACTAATCTCTGCGCATTTTTTATTTTAATTGTAAAATAGCTCTTGTTAGAATACATTGTTAAAAAGCCAAAAGCAGACTGTTTTCAATCTCTCGCAATGGCACAATAAAACAGGAACCCAGCGGCATCTTGGAGAGGATCTAAGTTCTCCATTTTAATTTATGCCCAAATTAATCATCGGATCGCCATTGCAGGATACAGATAAGTGAAAACGATAATAACATCTCTTTTCCTCACGATCTTGCTTTTATCCGCTGCTGGGATTGTCTTCGGTCAGGATGGCGAAGGGACAGAATCCGCACCACGAACCAATCAACAGGATATCCTCTTCGAGCAAAGGGGGAAACTAGATCAATTAGGGATCGAAATAGGTTCTTTTGATTGAAAATTAACAAAATTTTTGGTTCGAGTCCAACACCCAGTTTTTCTGAGATTAATCAATAGTTGAGGTCGAAACCTCTAAGATCCAAACAAGGGAAAAGAATCTCGCCATAGTATAATTCGGCAGGAGATATGGCTGCAGGATATGGAATACACCACCCCTCTAATCCAAACCAAACTCCAAAGACCTCGTCTCGACGATGACATCGTATCGCGTCCCCGACTGATAGAACAGCTCGATCGTGGATTAGAACGACCATTGACACTGATCGCAGCTCCGGCCGGGTATGGCAAAACCACGCTGGCTGTATCCTGGCTGCAGGAATGTCCCTACCCGGTGGCTTGGCTCTCGCTGGATGATGATGATAGTGATCTAATTGTATTTGTCACCTACATCATAGCGGCTATTCAGACTATATTCCCCGATGCCTGCCCCCAAACGCAGAGCCTGGGGCAAGCCCCCCAATTACCGCCTGTCGATTACATCGCCACCACGTTAATCAATGAAATTGCTGACCTGCGAGAAGAGCCTACTGCAAGCTCAGGACCAAGTTTTGTCCTGGTTCTGGATGATTTCCACACCATCCACAATGATCTCATCAATCAGTTAATGACAAAGATTGTTAACAATCTCCCCCTTCAAATGCACCTAGTAATTTGCTCCCGCATTGACCCCCGGTTGCCACTGTCGCGATTGAGGGTGCACCGGCAGATAGTAGAAATCCGCACTATTGACTTGTGTTTCAGCCAAGATGAGGTCAACATCTTTTTAGAGCAATCCCTGGGAGAGAAACAATCAAGTGAAATGGTGGCTCTATTGGATGAGAAGACTGAAGGCTGGATAGCCGCCTTGCGGCTGGCAGCCCTCTCGATGCGCAGCACAGATGACCCGGCGGCATTTGTACAGACCTTCAAAGGTATTCACCATAATGTATTGGATTTTTTGGTGGATGAAGTGCTTGCATGCCAGTCTCAGGATATGCAAGATTTTTTACTACAAACATCATTATTAAGACGTTTCTGTGTGCCGCTCTGTGAAGCAGTGACAAATTTTGATTTGGATGAAAGCCAGGAGATATTGGCAGAGCTCGAACGGCAAAACCTGTTTCTGGTTCCACTGGATTATGAGCGGAGCTGGTATCGCTACCACCATCTTTTTCAAGATTTATTACGCCATAGACTGCAAGACCATTTGAACAGTGATGAGCTGGCCACGCTGCATTGCAAAGCCAGTGCATGGCTGGCAGGAAACGGGTATATTGAAGGAGCCTTGATACATGTCCTGGCTGCCGGGGACGTGGAAGGGGCCGCCCGATTGGTTGAGCAGAACAGGCACGATACCATGAACAGGGAGGATTTTAACACACTGGAACGATGGTTGAATTTGTTGCCCGAAGAAACGATTCAAAGGCGATCAGCGCTTCTTGTGGCCAGAGCCTGGGTCTTGGACATGCGAAACGAGATTGGCGGAATTCCGCCACTCTTACAGGAAGCGGAGACCCACTTGAGCGCCGGTGCAGATGTTGGAGCTGAGTATACGCGCAGCTTGCAGGGGGAGATCGACGCGCTGTGGAGTGTGATCCTTGCGTGGAATGGTCAAGGCAACCAGGCCCTGAAAAGGGCCCTAAACGCTTTAGAAAACCTTCCCTCTGCGTACGCCTTTGCTCGTTCTTTTGCTATGCTAATCCTGGCGTTGGCATATCAAATGACAGGACAGACAAAGACTGCGCTGCGAACACTAAACGATTTCTTAGACGAGGTTGGTCTGCCTAAAACAGTCATTGTAAGGCTGCTGATTGGTCAGGCCTATATTCACATACGGGCTGGGAATCTACGTCAGGCAAGCTGGATTCTCCAGCAACTCAAGCAAATAGCTGACGAAACCGGACTGACAGTTAGCATGGTTATCGCTGATTGGCTATTGGGGCGAATCAGCTACGAGTGGAACCACCTTGAGACGGCTAAACAGCATTTTGCTGCAGTGTTTGAACTTCGATTTGGAGGGAACTATGGCATGGTCTGTGACAGCACGATGTCCTTGGCTCTTACCAATATAGCCCAAGGGGAATTGGACAAATCGGATGAGACCATGGCCGCGCTGCGTAAATTCGCCCTGGAAACCGGGATCATGGAGAAACTCCGCACCTTCGATTCCTTTGAGGCACGTCTCGCACTCCTCCGGGGTGATCTGCAGCCGGCGATCCGCTGGGCAGAAATAACCGACTTAAGCATACCAACCGGTTACACTTTCGTGTGGGTCGAACTCCCGATTATTAGCAAAACTCGCGTGCTCATTGTACAGGGGACAGAAAGCAGCTTGCGCGAAGCGGTACGGCTGTTACAAGAATTGCTGACCTTCGCTGGTTCCAGGCACAACACATATCGCCAGATCGGGCTACTGGCACTCCTGGCGCTGGCCTACCAGGCGCAGGGAAAAACAGACGACGCCCTGCGGACGCTGGAGCACTCGGTGAGGTTGGGCCAGCCCGACAATTTTATCCGCACTTATGTGGACATGGGTCCAGACATGGCCCGTTTGCTCTACCAGCTGGCCGAGGGTGGATTGGAACCTGTGTACCTCGCCCGAGTACTGGCTGCCTTCGATGAATCGGCAATGGACGACCCCCAAAAATCGAAGGAATCTGTTTCGACGACGTTAATGGTTGAACCATTGACTCAGCGCGAGCTAGAAATCTTGAAACTCCTGAATGCGGGTCAATCCAACCAGGAGATTGCTCAGGCACTGGTCATCTCTCCGCTGACAGTCAAGCGCCATGCCAGCAATATTTACACAAAGCTGGGTGTCAGTGGACGCCTCAAAGCCGTCACCAAAGCCAAGGCCCTCGGCATCCTTTCCTCTGATTGACCCTTAGCCACAACTGCTCTAAATTCCCCCTTATATCATCAAAAATACATCCTTTCTACATCCGTTGGCCCATGCCTCTGGGTGAAGAAATTGATATGCTGTAACTATACTCTACGGAGATTTTTACGGTGATGCACGATGCCATCGGCTCATGGAGAATGGTCATCTGATGTACTGTACCTATTAGCAAGAATAATAAGGAACAAACGAGTGAAGACAGATATACCAAAACTTGTGATGAGTTCGCCGGCGACCTATAGAATCTGTGTTCATGGACATTTGGATGTGAAGTGGTCTGATTATGTACAAGGTATGTCCATCGCGACCGATTACGATGAATGTCAAAATCCGGTCACGACACTGACTGGCCAGCTTTTAGACCAGGCCGCGCTTTTAGGCGTACTCAATGCATTTTATGACCATCGTCTGCCGATCTTATCTGTGGAGTGTTTGTCAATAGACTCAATTTTGAAGAGGAAATAATGAAGCAACTACATAAAGACTTGCTATTCGTTGAATGTAGAAGAGCTGCGGGCCACCACTAATGATTCAGGAATTGACACCCAGTATTCTGGTCGCAAAGTAAATTCATATTAGAATAGGATAAAGGAGGTCTAGATTTCAAGGCGAGTAGTAAGAAGAGGAACGAAACGAACAGTAAGGTGAACTAGAAGAAAGCCAGGTCGAAAGAGGCGGCGTCTCCGCTGCAGGACGCGAAGACTTATGATCGTCGGAAGTATGGTGATTCTCTGTGTTGGTTATGGTGCTCACAAACTGAGTCAACTTCAAGTGGAGCAGATCAAGCAGCATACTGGCAAAAATGCCGATGATCTCTCTGAGAGGAAACTTGAAGCCGCAATGGATGAGCTCGGCATTGAAGGGCAAGAGCCGACGGATCAGAAGAACGCTATGCTTGAAGCTGAAAAGGATAAGAATCCATCTGTCTTAAATCCAATTGAAGGAGAAAAACATGAAGAATAAACCCAATATCTTAATGATTGTCGTGGATCAGGAATTTGCCCATCAGTCCATACCGGAAGGGGTCAATTTACCGAACCGAGATCGTTTGCGATCTCAGGGTGTGACTTTCAACAATCAACAGGTCACCACCACGGTGTGTACCCCCTCCCGCTCAGTGATGTGGACCGGACACCACACACCCTTCACGAAGATGTTCGATAACACCAACCTCGCCTGGATCGAAGATATGAGCACTGATCCTAAAACCTTGCCCACCATCGGTCATATGCTGCGCGACCTGGGCTACTACACCGCCTACAAGGGCAAATGGCATGAATCTGAGCTCCAGGAGGGGGACACAAAGGATGCGTTAGAACCTTATGGCTTTTCCGATTTCCAGGATTGGGGTGAGGTGCAAGGCGGCCCGCTTGATGGTTTCACGAAAGATCCGAAAGTCGCAGAAGAAGCGATAGGCTGGTTGAATAGCCGCGCTTCGGAAAGTGGGGAATCCCAACCCTGGTTCCTGGCTGTGAATTTTGTCAACCCCCATGACGTCATGTATTTTGACACGGATGATGAAGAGATGGTACAGGTGCGGGGGATGTTCCCCATCTTTAGTGCGCCCGATACTCCTCTTTACCAACAAAAGTGGCCAACCGAGTTGCCGGCATCGTTTTCAGACGATCTTTCTCACCATCCTCAAGCGGTCCAGAATTACAAGGTCGCGTCTGACGGGATGTACGGCAAGATTCCGTTGGAACGGGAGGACATGTGGCACAACCACATCAATTACTACATCAACTGCATGATTGATGTAGACCGGCACATTGGCGCAGTGCTCGATGCACTCGATGCGAGCGGTCAAGCTGAGAATACGATCATCCTATTTACCTCAGACCATGGCGAGATGGGTGGCGCGCATCATCTGCGACAGAAGGGCAGTGTGGCCTTCAGAGAAACGGTGAATGTACCATTTGTTGTCGTCGATCCACACCAACCTGGCGGGGTGAAGACGGAAGCCGTGGGTTCTCACCTCGATCTGGTGCCTACAATTTTGGCGTTTGCCGGTCTTTCAGAGAGTGAGAGGCAGCAGCGCTACCCGTTCCTTAAGGGGTGCGATCTATCGGGGGCGGTTAAGGATCCGAAGTCGGATGGTCCCCGAGGCAGCTCAAAGAATCCAGGAAAAGGATCCCTCTACACGTATGACATGATCATGACCATCGATGGGGAGTGGCTGGCGCGCAATGCTCCTCTGGTGCTGGATGTGGCTGCGGCCGAGGCTGGAATGGAATTCCATCGCGGAGAAGAGTTCTTGAAGCGGTTGGATGATATGGAGAAACCCAATTTGGAGAACCGGGAATTTTTCCGTGGTGTCTTCGATGGTCGCTTCAAGTTAATCCGCTACTTCGGTATGGCGAATTACAACCTTCCGGGATCGGTGGAAGAACTGCTGACGGATAATGATGTGGCGCTCTACGATCTGCAGAATGATCCTGATGAGGTGAATAATCTGGCAAATCCCGACAATCCTGATTACGATGAAACGCGGTTGACAAATATGAACTCTAAGCTCAACGCCCTCATCGAGGCTGAAATCGGGGAGGACAAAGTCCTTCTCGAACGTCCTGAACAGCAGGAGTAGAGGGGCTGATAGATATTGCTATCTCGAATGAACGGGTTTTCTATGATCACCCACACCCGACCCCTCTCCCTCCAAGGGAGAGGGAAGTCGCAGGGGCTTGCTGCTGAACAGCCACCTGCACCTCTGACGGTTGAAGACCACCTCGTAAGAGCGACTCCCAAAGCCGCCGAGCTTTACAATCGCTTTGCTGAACTTGTGTAGACTTTCGGCCAGGTATCTATTGTACCCACCCAGACTCCCATCACCATCGAAACTATATCCGGAGTTGTCGGTGTGCTCACACCCAATTAGGAGCTTAGGTTCTCATTTTAGGAGGTATTCATGACCACAAAAACCATCACACCACAAAAGACAAAACGAACCTTCAAGTCGTTTTTTCCTATCGCAGAGTGGTTGCCTAAGTACCAGACATCATTGCTGCGGTTTGACTTGATCGCCGCGCTGACGGGGTGGGCTCTGGTAGTCCCGGAAGCCATGGCCTACGCCGGAATCGCCGGTATGCCGCCCGAATATGGGCTGTATGCTGCCCCGTTAGCGCTGATCGGCTATGCCATTTTCGGCACCTCCCGGCACCTCAACGTCGGACCGAGCTCAACTGTGGCGGCCCTATCTTTTGGCATCGTCGTCGGATTGGCAGCTGCGGGTAGTGATGAATTTATCTCTCTCACCATCATGCTGGCCATCCTCACCGGTATCCTGCTGATCATCGCTGGGCTGCTGAGGGCGGGCGTGCTGGCGGATTTCTTTTCCAAACCGGTGCTGGATGGTTTCATCGTCGGTCTGGCGATCACCATTGTGGTCGGCCAGCTGGACAAGCTGCTTGGCTATGAAGTTGAATCCTTGGACTTTGTCCCGGATGTCTTGGTCCTGCTCAAGGACTTCGGCATGACCCATTGGCCAACGTTAGTGGTCGGCCTGGTCAGCCTGGCACTGCTGTTCCTGATGGAGAAATACATTCCCAAGGTACCGGCGGCGATTACGGTCCTATTCCTAGCCATCATCGCCTCTGCGCTGTTGGGTTTCGAGGATATGGGTATCTATATCGTTGGGGAGATCCCGGCTGGTCTGCCGCCGATCGGTTTACCAGAAGGCATCACCCTGGACCAGGTGCTTTCCTTGCTGCCTGGCGCGGCTGCGATAGGGGTGGTGGCCTTTGCCGAGTCGGTCGCAACCGCACGCTCTTACGCTTCCAAATTCAACTATAAAGTAAACGCGGATCAAGAGTTAATTGCCCTCGGTGCAGCAAATACTGGTGCTGGTATCAGCTCGGGTTTTGTGGTGGATGGCAGCCTATCCAAGACCGCTGCTTCGGTTGGGGCAGGCGCCAAGTCGCAGATGGTGTCCATCATCGCGGCAGTGATCGTCTTAATCACCATCGTGGCGCTGACACCGCTGTTCTATGCTCTGCCGGAGGCGACGCTGGGCGCGATCGTGATCCATGCGGTCTGGCACTTGATCGATTATCACAAGCTGATGCGATACCGCAAAATGACATCGCTTGATTTTTGGACTGCTGTGGTCGCCATGGTGGGTGT
>JAUWLJ010000036.1 GCA_030613705.1 Chloroflexota bacterium | reverse complement strand
GTCTGGAATGGGCGGATTACCCACAATCGTGAAAACTTCATCCTCGTTATTGCCAGTTTCCAGTTCCACTTCTTTTCCAGCAATCGTTACTGAATTAACAAGAACTCCTTCAAATCCCGAATCTACCTGAGCGAAGACAGTTATCATCCCTCCTTCATCTGGTGATAAGTCCTCCACATCCCACACATACCTGCTCCCTGGACGTTCGGTGATAATTGCTCCAGAAGAGCTTACAATTATGTTCTTCAGTGCAAACGGCAGCGTATCAGAAATTACTACCTGGGTAGATGGTCCACTGCCTGTATTCGAGTAGGTTAAGGTATATGTAATGAAGTCACCCGGGTCAACCGAACCGGCTGGTTCCACCGTTTTGGATACCTCCAGATCTGGAATTGGCGGATTACCTACAATCGTGTAAACTTCGTCCTTGTTGTTGCCAGTTTCCAGTTCCTCTTCTTTTGCGGCAATCATTGCTGTATTCAATAGAACCCCTTCAAATCCAGGATCTACCTGAGCGGTGATCGTAATCATCCCCCCTTCATCTGGCGATAAGTCCTCCACATCCCACACGTACCTGCTTCCTGGACGCTGTGTGAAGGTTGCTCCGGAAGAGCTTACAAAGGGATTTATTAGCGCCTCGTGCAGTGTATCGGAAATTACTACCTGGGTTGATGGTCCGTCACCTGTATTCGAGTAGGCTAAGGTGTACGTAATGAAGTCACCAGGGTCAACCGACCCGGCTGGTTCCACAGTTTTGGATACCTCCAGATCGGGTCTGAGAACATGCAGGGCTGTGAACGGGTCGCCGAAGAGGATATAATTTTGAATAAGATCTCTATGTATGCTGGTTTCACTAGTTTCGGCGTAGAGATACATCTTTGCTTGAGTCGTAGCCGGACCTATCTGAGTCACGCCGTTATAGAATATCGCTTCATACAATCCCCGGTTCAGGTAATAATGACCTGCAGGAAGTCCAAACCCCGCAGGCGACCAGCTGGCAATAGCGCCTTTTCCATCCGCGCGCACGATACTCTCACCAAGAGAAGAATAATCAGCATGTTGTGGTTGTGGATGGATAAAATAGCCCTCCTGACAAGTCATGGGGACTATAAAAGGCGATCGGTTGTTTTTTGCCAGAGATGGTATATTGTCAATGTGAAACAATGGTGGATAATCCCAAAACTGTACCCCGGCGTGTCCGATATAATTAATCAGCAGACTCCCCTGATCGAATGCATCGATAATTGCAATCTGTGCCTCAGTTAAGCTGTGGGTGACCCCATTATAAATTTTCTCAGATGTGTAAGCTGAAGGCACAAAATTATCGGCGATGTTGTCGGAGAAGAGAGGATAATTTCCTTCAGGTCCTGGATCTGGATCATCCGCCACGAAGGATATGTTGGCATTCCAGGGCTCGGTCGGCGGGTTCTGTTCGTAAGCCAATATTTTCCCAACCATCGCCTCAGTTTCGAGGGCAGATCTTACCGGCAAGCGACCAATGTGCATCTCCGGCAGTATGTCATCACCATTAACGCAGACGTAGCGGTTGTCAGTCGCCGTTTCTCCCTTCCATTGGTCGACCTCGTCCAGATAAGGCGGGATGAAAATTGGATCACCCCTGTCCATATTGTCTTTGAAGTCGTAATTTCCATCCCCAACCAGCAACACATAAGCAGGTGCCGGCGGTGTCCAAGAAAAATAGGCGTAACTCAAAAAACTGCGAATGGCTTCCGGGTCATAAACACCGAAATTGAATTCATCGAAAATGTCCTGCAGCTTCACAACCTCAACTCGCAGTCCCTGCCCCGCTCGCCATGCCGCTAATGGCCCCGTTTGAGTGTAAAACTCACCAGGTGTGATAATTATATAGTCGGCGCCGTTATCTGTATTGACCAAATCAGAGGGTGTGTCTTCAAATATTTCCACAGGAGGCAGTCGTTCATCGGTCGTCAAAGCAATGTACGCGTGTTCTTGGTTAATCGTTTGTTTGAAGCTGAAGGAGCCCCCTCCGTCGGATCGAACTGAAATGCTGACAGGCGCGTACGGTTCAGTGATATCAAAAACCTCAATTATGTTTGATGTAAAACCATCTAGATGGATTTCCGATGTCCCGGATTGTTCAACGTCGAAGAGCAGCACATCATTTTCGGCGGTGTAAGTATCATAGTAATCAATCTCGAACCAGTTGACATAAATGTAGTTGTAATCGGAAGATACCTCTCCTCGTAAGACCTCAACGGTTATAAAATTTTGACCTTCATTCAAGGTTTTTTGAGATACTTTTTTATCAAATAAATGCTCGGTTCCTAACTCCCATTCGGCTTCATCAATCCAAACGTCGTTCAGATAAATCTTTGCATGGTGTCCAGGCGAGGCGATATCACCTTGAAGCAAAACCCGCACTGTAGCCGAAACAGTTGTCCCAGCAATGTTTTGCAGCACTGTATCGTATGTTCTAGATATCGAGGTTCCTTGGTACACAGGTATGAAATCCCAATACCAGTGGTCTTTATCAGCACCGCTGGATAGTGGCGATCTATAAAGATGGTCTTCTTCAATACGTACCGTGGTTTTAAATTCCTCCGGAACTGGCCAGTCCCCAGAAGGCGTCCCATCGACAGTCTGCATACGAAGACCGGTTGTAACACCCCAGGACAGCCAATAGATATTTTCTTCGGTAAACTTACTACTCACTTTCTGACCGAAGAACAGTAGATAATCGTTACTGTCAAATCTGTCGTCACCCTGCCCTTCGACGTGTATCTTCACTTCCTGACCCCCGTTTAGCAGGCGAAACGTTTTCGGATCCAGACCATCAAGGGTTTCTGGGGGTATTCCTGCCTCCAGAAGATCTGCATAAGTCACCTGGATGATCCCGTCCTGATCAACCACAACCTTATAGAATGGCTGGTTCACGGATAAGAAAGCATTATAGATTGAAGGCGAAAAAGATGGTTTTTGGCGCCAATGGCGAGCCTGGTCGTAATTGAGAAGCGAATTGCTGAGCAATTCTTCAAATGGACCTTCGTTTATGGAAGATGTTTCATATTGAGTTTCTAAACGCTCATCCTCATTAATATTAATCGCCACAAGCAATCTTTTATAGTAATGCACTTTTCCGCGTTTGGGATTATATTGAAAGGGCTGCAGGCGCAACGTAGCCACCCTTTGACTGCGAATAAAACCGGTGGAGACCAGGTCAGCAATTTCAGCGGGGTAAATTTGATCGCTGGAATAAATTTCTTGATCCCAGGTTATCTGATCATCCTTACGGATAAACTCATCATGAAGGTTCTGATCATAGATTGGACTCGTTAGCGGGCAGATATTATAACTTTCGGGAAGCTCCACTAGCTCGGCTGCCAACACTTCAACCAGCGGATCAGCCCCTGGCGGAATTCCGAACATTGCCCCCTGCACCGGTAAACGCGGTTGACCGAGTTGATCATTTTCACCCAGACCCTCGACTTTTAATACCTGGCAGATTTCCCCATCCACAGATGTTTGCTCGACCTGAAATTCATCGATAACTAACTCCAATACCAATCTTGAACTGCTCGATTCGATTACCTTTATTCCCGCTCGTGGTTTTTGCGACTCATTTTCGGATAAACTTCTCGCATGAGCGGCCTGATTTATGATTATGACTACCCCTATCAGGGAAACAATTACAGCTAGAGATAGCGCTAATATTCGTTTGACCATAAGAAATACCCTCTTTACTGAACTTCTAAAGTCAACTTATAAATTCAACTTCTAAAGAATATCTCATCCTAACTCCTGATGGATATCACACTGTGGAGTTCTTCGATAAGCTCATGATGGCACCCGGACTGCGTGTCATCGCGAGCGAAGCGTGGCGCTCTCCCACAATGTTGGGGACTGCTTCGTCGCAAAGGACGCTCCTCGCAGCGACACACGGAAGGGATGCTGCGTATCGGATATCCTTCAACAGCACTCAGAATAACACCCGGACTGCGTGTTATCGCGAGTGAAGCGTGGCGATCTCCCACATTGCGGTTATCTCACATCGGCTGAATAAAAATGTTAAGTCTGCGCCTTATTGAATTCAGTTTCCAATATAACCTGTAAGAATAGGGTGCTAAATAATTCCATACCAATGCCGATAATCGATGCTTCGTTGAATCTATGCGAATCTCCTTACCTTCCCTCTCCAGAGAGACAACCCTTCCTAATACCTGCTCATAATTTGTTATTCCATCTTCACATAGCGCAGAGTCACCTTTCATAACCAACGATCGCTGACCCTTTTCCCCTTGTATCGAAATCACCCGGTGAGCGATTATTCTCTGACCCTCTAACTTGCACAACAGAACATCACCACGCCGGCAGGTATCCCCGGAGACTGGTTGGACTTCGAGGATGTCTCCGTTGCGTATGAATGGATTCATGCTTTCGCCGTGAGCCCGAAATCTAAGGGAATTGCCATCATCCAATATTTGTAAAGCTAATTCTGCAAATTCATTCTGATTCAGGCTAATCATAGATCCCTTACAAAATTCACAGCCGTGAAATCTGGGACGAAACCCAATTCATAGCAGGGCACAGTCTGGCTGAGATCCCCTAAAAAGGATAAGCTAAACTCCATGCCACATTTATCCCAATGAGGGGCATAAGTCCGGACTAATAAAGCCGCCGCCGCCGTCATTGGATCGATAGGTAAAACATAATTCTCCTGGGCGTGTTTCAATAAAAAAACCTTCTCGAGCGGCGCCGCATCTGGAAGCGCCATACCACCTTCTCCATGCCAGGGCGTGCCATACATCCGGAATTGCCCGTCATTTTTGCGGATAATTACGCGGTCATCATTGACGACTTTTACGTCTTCTTGACCTTCCCACAACCCTGCCGTGGTGGACTTGCCAGCGCCGCTCGTCCCTGCGAACATCATCCCCCGCCCTTTATCGATGACGCCCGCAGCATGCATGCAGAGTCCGTATCCCTGAGCGAGCAAATTGGTCATTAATAACTCGCCCATCGGGTATTGCAAAGGGAATAGATGTTTTCCAGACGCGGATGGATCGGGTAATATAAAAATATCTCCCGAATGAAAGTCCGGCGCGAATACCCCTACTTGATAGGGGTTCAAGTAAGGTGAGTGTAACCACAGCACCCGTTTGTTTTCATTGTCATACAATCTCCAGCCAGTTCCAGAATCAAAGATTAGCTGGTCAAGGTGCAAATCTGGCATACGATCGCAATCAATGTTCAAGATCACGTCAGGTCGTTCATCGCTGCGGAATTGAAGAAATCCCCTGATGGATTGAAAATCACATTCAGGGGATTTGGTGGCTATTGCGATATTAATAGCCCCAATTTTAAAAATTTGGGAATTTGGCATAAGTCAGCAATTATGTTAGAAAATCGATAATCTTTCAGGATCTATAAGCTAAATTGCATTCGTCTGGTGCACATATATCAAACGCGCCCGGACTCGTTCCCCCGATTTTGCAATAACCTAATACCGCTTCCCCAACTACTAATTTTACCTGGGTGAGTTTAGGCTTAATGTAGAGCTTTTTCCCTTTGATTTCATCTTTTTTGCGCTTCATTATAGTCTCCTTTAATAATCAGTTAACATTATATCATAATATATTAAATAAATCAACAACTTTCAATGTCACAACTTTCAATGTCAGTTTAAGTGATTCAATTCAACCTTTTTAGAGCCGAATGCACGAACTCTTAAATGAGCCAATTGACAGAGGTAATCCACCCGCCCTTCAGGATCCCCGGTTTCCAAAATGGCGAAAGCGGGGCATTGAGAACATAAAAGACGAATTTGACAATCACGACATTCATAATCCTCTCTGTGCTCTGCGTTCAGCACATAATTTGACATAGACACCCAACCCTGGCGAAAGTGTTCTTCACGAAGATCAAAACAGGGTTCCCGGGCGTTTGTACAAAGGCTCATTAGTCCATAGGGATCGATGTGAAATGAGTTTTTCCCAGCCGAACACAAGTAAAGTTTATGGTCCGTCGGTCGCACTCCACTGAATCGAGCACAATATTGAGACCATTTTTTAGATCGAACTTCATCGGCTTGATCTAATTGCAGAACTTCTTCGGGCGATAGTCGAAACTGAAGAGGAAACTTTTCTTTTTGCAGACCGGGATTCACTATCGCATCAAAACGGAATTCGACCCCCAGACTCTCTGCAAACGCGCTCATCTCGGCTAACTCGTGCTTATTGAGAGTCATCACCATTGTTTTAAGTCCAAGTGGGATACCGCGATCCATGAGCATTTCGATCCCGCGCATGCAGCGATAATGCGAACCCGGTATTCCCGTAACCCGTTCATAAGTTTCTTGAGTGTAGCCGTACAGGGTAATCTCCACGCTGAAAGGCTGCCATTCTGCCAGATAGTCAGCGATACGCGGGGTGAGCAGCGTGCCGTTTGTAAACAGGGTCAGGATCAATCCCTTCCGCTTGGCGTAAGTATAGATATCCAGGAAATCGCGGCGCACCAACGGGTCTCCACCCGTCAACAATAACCAAAAACAGCCTTCATCGACGATTTCATCAATGATGCGTTTAATCTCTGGCAAGGTCAATTCTTCTTGCCCTGGGATTCCGCTGTGCCCGTATGAGGCATAGCAGTGCTTGCAGCGCAGATTGCAGCGAAAGGTCAGTTCCAATGTTCCGGCAATTGGGATGCGCTGACCAACAATTTTTTCGTGGAGGGATTTACTGAACTCACCGTAGGCGAGTTCGGGTATATGCGGGCAGTCCATTCTACAACCTTTGGATGGCGCCGATTTCTTCCAACTGTGCGACCAGCTCGAGCAAATCCAGCTGGGCTTGTTCTACTTCCACGTCATATTCTTCGACGATCTGATCTCGGATTTTTTGCAGTGTGCTGCTGCCATCTATAAATGTCCAGGCTGCGGCAGCGGTCTCGTTGAGGGTGTAAATGCTTTCCAGGTCTCCCATGTTCCGGCGGATGGGCACCAATATTACTTCGCCAGCAATTTCCCTCGAAACGATGGAAGGATCCTTCTGGTATGTGTCTTGCAGGCTTATTTCTAAATTCATTTCCTTTTCCATATTATTTAAGTATGCCCCCAGATTATGAATGTTTTGATATCTGACAGTTTATCTCTTTTTGCTATCTGTACCAGTGACCAATGTCATCCATCATATATGACAATAACCATCTAGTTTGAGTGAATACAAAGCACATCAATCATTCTTTTTACAAACCGGATTCTGCCTGGAACAGAATAGTCGTTTAAACTTGACAATGGATAATTTCGATATATTGTAGCACAATAGAAACTCAATTTCAATAGGATTTGGAATTAAACCCCATCTCCTGCAATGCCTATTGGTGGTCCTTAATGATATAATTTTTACGCTGAGTAACCGTAATCAAGTACGTTCAGCTTAATATGTGATGTGATGAACCATAACAGTGTGCGCAGAGTTGGTGAGATTTACCCCAAGAGCAGGATCACAAGAAGGAAGATATTCCTTCTGGCGTTTGTGATCCTGGTTGGCGGGCTGCTGCTTCCGATGGGGGTCATACGAGCGGCATCCGAGATGCGCCAGGCTGTTTATCCTCCCGCGACCGGAGGAGAACAGATCGCAAAAACGGGGGACCAGTTCTCCTCCAATGCACCTGACTCCGCATTTCAACCCGGCAGTTCTGAACCTCTAACACTTAACGGCGCAGACCTGACGATCACAAAAACACACCAGAGCGACTTTGTCATCGGTCCTGAGGGGGGTGTTTTTTCTATCACCGTAGCAAATGTCTCAACCAGCACGATTACCGGTACAATTATTGTAACCGATGTCCTTCCAACAGGATTAATTTCTCCCACTTTATCATTTGGTACGGATTGGTACACTTGCACAACACCAATAAGTTCAACTTTTATATGTACACATACAAATTCCCTGAGTGCAACTACGGAACTCTCTCCGATTGTGGTTACTGTGACTGTCGATCAATCCGCCGCCCCAGTTGTGACCAATACCGTCAGCCTGATGTATATGGACGACTCAAATCAAGCGAATATAATTGAAAATAGCGACGTCGTTACAATTACCAGCGCCGATCTCGAAGTCACTAAGACAGTTTCAAAATCAGATCCGCTGGAAGGAGAGACGGTAACCTATACGGTTACTGTCTCAAACTATGGTCCCAGTGGTGCATCCAATATCGAGCTAACGGATACATTTCCTGTCAATATAAATGACATTTCGATAACGGTACCCCTCGGTTCCTACTACCACGAAACTAACGGGCTTTGGGAAATTGGTGCACTTGCCAAGGGCTCAAATGTTCAGTTAATCGCCAAAGGAAGAGTGAAGCCAGGTACAGCCGGAGAGGTGATCACCAACACAGCGGAGGATTTATCATCTGATCTTTTCGATTGGGATCAGACCAACAATTCCGCCAGCGTCCCAATTACGATCGGTCCAGCCGTAGATCTCGTCGTTACTAAGGAAGATGGCAGAGTAACCGTCATCCCAGACCAAACATTCGAATATACAATCCTTATCGAGAACACGGGTGGACTGACTGCTACCAATGTCATCATCACGGACGTGCTGGGAAGCGACTACAGCCATATTTCCAACGATTTAGGGGTGACGAACACGAACCCATTGACGTACACCTGGGATAAGATTGCGCCCGGTGGATCAGAATCCTTCAAATTAAAGGTTCAAGTTGAAGAGGGGCTCACGTCGCCGTTTGATTTAACTAATATCATCACAGCGACAAACTCCAATACCGAGATCGATCTGACCAACAATGTCGCCACGGACACGAACAAAGTGGTGATCATGTCGGTATCCAAAAAAGTCAATGTCTCGGAGGCGCGTGTCGGTCAAAATGTTAGATTCACACTTGTTGTAAAAAACACTGGTGACGAATCGGCTACGGACGTCGTACTTACCGATTTCCTGCAGTCAGTCTCGCTCGAGTTTACCTCGGGTTCCTCAACCACGAAAGGCAATTTGAGCGTAAGCAGCGGTACCCGCACCGGGACCGTAAACATCGGCACAATGACCCCGGGTGAAACAGTCACGATCATCTTCGCCACGCGGGTCGCCAGCGCGGTCAGTGCAGTTTCAGCCGGAAGGAATCAGGCCAAAGTTACATATAAATATGATTCTGGAAGTGATACCGTTCAATCAAACGTGGTCAACTTCAAAATCCTGGGGAAAACGCTGCCCCCAACGGGTGGATTACAAATTGATGAGGTATCAGGAAGCTCAGGTTTTTTCTGGTTGGCGCTGTCGATCGGGCTGCTGCTGGGGGTGTTGGGAGTAGGCGCATTCGTGTACAGCCTGTGGGCAAAATCGGGCAACCCGACCTGGGCGCCCTGGTTTGCGACCACAGGTTTGATCCTGGTGGCTGCCTGCTTCATCTTCAGTCTGGGAAGTTTAATGTTCAGGGTACGTGGGGGAGAAACGGATCAAATCTCCACCCTTAAAGGCACCAAGCCGCCTCTGGTCGCCACGGAAACCATAAGGGAGGAAATCATCCGCTTCCAGGAACCCTGGGTGCTCGATCCCAACGAGCCCGCCCCGGAAACCTTACCGGATTATCCCGTCCCAACTCCTACCCTGGCAGCTCATGTAGAAGAAGATGACGGGCTGCCGGATACCAGCGCGGTGGAGCGCATCGTTATCCCTGCTCTGGCACTTGATACTGTAGTGAAATACGTGCCCTTCAGCGAGCTCACCTGGCTGATCGCCGGGCTGCGGCAGGAGATCGCCTGGATGGGGGACACCTCCTGGCCTGGGCTGGGCGGTAACACCGGATTGGCGGGGCACGTCACACTGCGAGACGGTTCCGACGGTCCCTTCCGCTACCTGGAGGAATTGGAAGCCGGCGATGAGATCAAACTCTATACCGAGGAGAATGAATACACCTACCGGGTGAGTGAAAATACGGTGGTCAAGGACACAAATTTCAACGTGGTGGAAGGTACAGAAAATTCCCGAATAACCCTGATCACGTGCACCGGCTGGAACAATCAGGCTAGTATGTATCTAAAACGGCTGGTCGTTTATGCCGACCTGGTAGACAGTTCACCGCTTCAAAAAGAGACCAGCGGTAGTTCCAACTAACACGTATATGAAGGCAGAAACTATTCCCGTGCCCGATGATGGCTGCGCCAACCCCGTCCAATACTCACGTTGGAAGCGGTTAATTATCCTTGTGTGCTTATCCCTGCTGGTCGGTTTTCTGATTCCAGTTGGGATAATTATGGCTGCTAATGGGGGAGCCGATATAAATATATCTAAAACGGATGGGCTTGATATCGTGCACGAAGCCCTCCCCCTGACCTATACGATCAACATCCGCAACACGGGCAGCCAGGCGGCGGAAAATGTGATAATCACAGACGTATTGGGGAGCGACTACGAATTCATAAGTTATGCAATGGGTGTCCCCCACACCCAATCTTCACCGCAAGTGAACACCCTGGTTTGGAATTTGAACGAAGATGTTGACCCCGGCGAGAGTATTAATTTCACGTTATTAGCAAGGGTAAAAACAAATCTCAGCGCACCACTTTCACTCTCTAACGTAATCAAAGCAAGCACAACCACATCCGAGACAAACATTACAAACAACATCTATACGGACACCAATTTAGCGCCCGCCTTTGAGGTGATCTACTCGGTCACGCCGGTTGAGGTTAATTTGAACGAGCAGTTCACATTCCAGATCCAGATCACAAACCGGGGGACCTCAGGTGCAAACAACGTGGTTGTAGAGACGCAGGTCTTTCCTACCGAATTAAGCATCTTGAATCCCACGACCACGAAGACAGGCGCGACCGTATTAGCGACCGGCGGTAGTGTATCGGCGTCTTTAGGCACGCTGTCCGTCGGAGAGACGGTTTACGTCAATTTCAACGCAACGGTCATATCCGCTCCCACCCAAACTACCACTTACAATAACATTGCCACGCTGCGATGGAATCCCCAACAGCCCATTCAAACCAAACAATCCAACACCATCGCTTTCCGGATCACCGGTACATCCCTGCCCCCTACAGGCGGGTTCGAGAAAGATGAACCCCCGGGGATTCTGCTCTCGATAGGGATTATTTCA
>JAUWLJ010000245.1 GCA_030613705.1 Chloroflexota bacterium | reverse complement strand
GGTTCGATATGAGCAGGTTCATCCTGTATGGAATTGGCGGTGCAATCGGTTTGATCCTGGTCGCGGTGGCTTTCGATTGGGGGCTGATCTTGATCACAGCCTGGGCCGGGGCAACTGCTATCATCTTCGGACTTCAGAACTGGACATCCATAAGCAGCACCCTGGCTACGGTGGTGTTCTTGGTCTTGATGATCGTGGGGGTTTTCTGGCAGGCCTCCCGCAGGCGGAAAGGCTGAAATTCGATGGTATGATCGACGGTAAATCGTGGAGGAAATTTTTTGGATGAGTGAATTAATCGTATTTGTCTATGAGAATGAGACTGGTGCCAAAACATTGGAGGGGAAATTGGTCGAAGCCCAGGCTAATCGAGATTTGAGGGTGAGTGATGCCGCGCTGGTTCTGCGCAAGGAAGATGGCAGACCGGTCCTCAGCCATGCGGTAGACCTGGTCGGTCGCGGCAGTGTGGGCGGTATTTTTTGGGGATTTATTTTGGCCCTGGTGTTTTGGGCTGAATGGTGGGGTCTATCGGTTGGAGGAGCGCTAGGGGATCTGGGGCTGGATGATGAATTTGTGAATGAGGTTGGCAAGGGTGTCGGCAAAGGTCATTCAGCTTTACTCATATTAGTGGAGGATAGCATGGCTGAGAATGTTCTCAAGGAAGCTGAAGGGTCCAATCCAAAAACCATGCGCAACACTTTCTCGAAAGAGGATGAACAGGTTTTACAAGCGGTTTTCCTCGCTTCCCGAGAATAAGGTCTATACAGAAGCATACTATCGATTTGTAACCAGGATTTCGACGGCGAGGATATCAACCTCGCCGTTTGAGTTAGAGACCAGCAGCTAGCCCGATAATCATAGATGGGCGATAAGGTTGTGGATAAGATGGATGTTCACCTGATCTGGATTGAGTGTCATTGATAGGGAAATCCGAAAAGATGATTGCCATGCACGTTAATTATGATCGTCTGGCTGCTGAATACGATCGCAGATTTGTCCCTGGACAAGTTTCCGATACCGGACGAGCCTTGCTTGAACAGGCTGAACAGGTAAATCCCCGATGGATATTGGAAGTGGGTTGCGGCACCGGTCATTGGCTGGAAGTTCTCTCAGCACCTGATCGGAGCCTGATCGGGGTGGATTACTCCAGGGGTATGCTGGTTCAAGCCCAGGTGAAGCTAAACCCAGCTCAGCTTGTGCAAGGGGTTGCCAGACAGCTGCCCTTCAAATCTGGTGAGTTCGATTTTGTACACTGCATCCATGCCCTGCACCACTTTGTAGATCCCCGCGCCTTCATTACAGAAGTTCACCGCATCCTGCGACCAGGTGGAAAATTGGTTATCATGGGTGGCGACACACCCAAAAACAAAGCTGATTGGTACATCTACCAGTATTTTGAAGGCAGCTTTGAGACTGATTTGGATCGTTTCCCACTTTGGGAGAAAGTCTGTGAATGGTTTGAAATGAGCGGATTCGATCGACTGGAGCTGGTCGAAGTGGAACATATCCGTGAACGAAGAATAGGTCGGGATATTTTTCTCGACCCATTCCTGCAAAAACATGCCTGTTCCCAACTGGCCTTGTTGAGCGAGGGAACCTACCAGGAGGGTTTAAATAGAATCGAATCTGATCTGGTGGAGGCGGAAAATGAAGGCCAGGATCTGGAATTTAAGTCTGAGATCTCGATCAAAATGCTTTCTGGATGGAAGGATTATTGAGTCGAGGCGAACCAACAAGCATACGGGTTGAGGGCATAATTAATTCATATGGCAAATGAATCGTTTCTGGATACAGCAAGGTGGTACGATCCGCTTTTTGAAGGTGTACTCGGAGGTTTGCGAGCTCTGGCAGCCAGGGTTGTGCCTCCCAAGAAAGGGATGAAAGTCTTGGATGTCGGGTGTGGTACTGGGGCGCAGCTAGCGATCTACCAGGAGGGGGGCTGTGAGGTGTGTGGGATCGACCTATCAACTCCTATGTTGAAAGTTGCCAAATCAAAATTGGGCGAAAAGGCAGCTCTCACTAATAGCGACGCGATCAGGATACCGTATCCAAATGATACTTTCGATCTGGTGCTCTCTTCGCTTTTTCTGCACCAGTTAAATGCCCAACTGCGTTCCGCTGCGCTGGAAGAGGCGATGCGCGTTCTGCGACCTGATGGTCAGATTTTGCTGGTCGATTTCCATTCCGAGGCAGCCAGATCGATCAAGGGTCGGTTGACTTATTATTTTATATCGACGATTGAATTCTTTGCTGGATGGGAGCATTTTAGTAATTCACGCGATTTTCTAGCCCGGGGTGGTATTCCTAATCTGGCAAAAGGTCAGGGATTGAAAATTCGTAAAACGTTTGTCGTTGGGAATGGAAACCTGGGAGTTTATCTACTGCGTTTAGCCTAGCTGACAATTTTCAGCGACCTGGTAAAAAGAGTTCGGGACAGATAATTTCGATTTTTCCACATGCCAATTGTTTGGTAGACATCTTTAACAATTCCGTCTTGAGCACGTGGCAAAGCAAATAATTGGTCTATGGGTTATCCATTTCCTTATCGCAGCTGAGAAGTCCCTCAAAGCCACTAGATGCTCCTGTCTTTCCGGTGATAGAGCGCCTTTTCACAGAGCAGGTCAAAAGGTGCGCCCATTGTCAATAATCCGCTTGATGCGATTGTCTTTCTGGGAGGAACCATTGAAATTTTTTGGCGCAAGCGCATCATGGGCTGGAAGAAATTGTGATACTACCACAACTCGTCATAGAGCTGATTGAGCAAATCCATATGTTCTCCCGTGCTGTTTCTTGCGCACCTTTCTTGCTAGTTCGCCGTTGATCAGCCGGATCGGAGGCAGCTCGGTCACCGCTTCCATTTCGTCAGTTAATCGGTTTTTCTCCTTCTTGCTTTCCGCCTGCCAGCAGCGAAACCTCATCTTGTGTAATTATTTTCGCCGTTCATCTTTGGACATCATTCCCTCGGCAACATTTTATTCTGCTTCGCAGAATACCCCGCAGCTTGCTGCGTGGGTTCCAAGCATGTGGCAAAACCTGACCCGAAGGGGAAATTTCCGTAATGCCCTGTCTGCTTGCGGAGGATAGGAAATTTCAAGGTTTTGCTTCTTTACTGGTAGAGCGCTAGAGGTTGCCATGATCGAATAGATCGAGTAAGCTGGCTGGCGGAAGAGCCCTTATTACTTTAGGAGGTCAGATCGAGGATGAGAGTAGGGAAAAAGGAAATCCGGCATCAGGTGCGCGCCAGGCATGTGAACCGACTGGAACGTGAAATCATCAAATTACAGGAGCTAGATCAGCGCTATTTCTGGATCCGCCTGGGTGTGCTGCTGGTCGGTGCTTTGGGGGTCTTCATCGCCTATCAAAGCAGACAATCCTCCACACTCCTGATTACTGGTTTGTTTTTCCTGACCATTTTTTCATTAGTGGTTTACTTCAATCGCAAGGTTAAACGGAGTATTTTGCGCTTCAGCCTCTCACGCCGATATTTTGGGGACCAACTGGCGCGCATGGACTTAGACTGGGCTGAAATTCCTCCCGCGCCGGTTGACCCTCCAGACGAGGAACATCCATTTGCAAGCGATCTTGATCTCACCGGTGCTCATTCCCTGCACCAGCTGCTGAACACTGCCATCTCGCGGGGGGGTAGCTATCGCCTTCAAGATTGGCTGCTGAATCAAGTTCCAGATTTAAGTCAGCTGAGTTCCAGACAGGCTACTGTGAGGGAGATCCAATCCCTGTCTGGATTTCGCAGCCGGCTGGCATTGAGCAGCAGTCTGGTCTCCGCGGACGAGGACGAAGCCTGGGATGGTGAGAATTTGATCAGCTGGCTGGAGCGCAAGATGGAAGTCAGATCCCTCAAACCGCTCCTGGGAGTGTTGATTGCCCTGGCAGCAGCCAACATCATCTTGTTTGCACTCTTTACTTTAGATTTAGTTCCCGCATTGTGGATGATCACTTTAGCAATATATGCCGGCGTTTATCTGTTCACTTACCGGAATTTAGATGAGGTTTTTGGGCAGGCGCAGCACCTGGCTACCACGTTGGATAAATTCCGTGCAGTTCTAGTATATCTAGAGAGGTATTCATACAGAATGGATAGCCAGCTCTGCCAGCTTTGTCAGCCATTCTGGAAAGCTGGTCGGCGACCCTCAAGCTACCTGCGAGATATTTCATTGATCGCTTCGGCTTCGAGTATCAGCGCCAATCCGGTGGTATGGCTGTT
>JAUWLJ010000109.1 GCA_030613705.1 Chloroflexota bacterium | reverse complement strand
ACTGGTGGAACCTGTCCTTTTTACCGCGCCCGCCAGGCTGCCAACAGCGCCCATATCGTGATCGTCAACAATGCCCTGCTGCTGGCAGACATCGCCACCGGCAACCGGGTGCTGCCAGAATACGAACACCTGATCATAGATGAAGCCCACCACCTTGAAGAAGCCTCCACGAATGCACTCTCCTATCGGGTCACACATTTTGAAGTGATGCGCATGCTGCGAGAGTTAGGCAGTGCCAGTACCGGGTCACTGGGTTGGGCGGTGAGCTCCGTAAAAAACCTGCTCACTCCGACTGACATGGCTGCCTTCAACCAGCTGGTCAGCCGGGCTACAGACAAGGCCTTCCAGTTCGAACAGCTCTCCCAGCAGTTCTTTACATTCCTGGATCAATTCCTACTTGAACAACGGGAGGGTCGACCAGTCGGTCAGTACGCCCACCAGGAACGCATTCTGCCAGCTTCCCGCTCCCAACCCGCCTGGGACGAGGTTGAGGCACACTGGGATGATGCCCAGCAGGTGTTAGGCTCTCTGGTGGATCACCTGGAAAAGATCTCTCAGGCGCTATCTGAGCT
Organism: Chloroflexota bacterium; assembly: GCA_030613705.1. Lineage (GTDB taxonomy): Bacteria > Chloroflexota > Anaerolineae > Anaerolineales > UBA4823 > PFL25. The sequence goes on along the minus strand of JAUWLJ010000109.1, from coordinate 6,232 downwards.
GGTGGATGTCCTTCCTGAAGAGAGCCAGGATGTTTTCAACCAGATCAGCAGTCTTTACCGCCGCTTGGGTGACCTGCAAGATCATCTCAACGGATTCGTCTTTGAACCCCAGGTCGATCGCATCTATTGGGTTGAGGTAAAGCCTGACGGACGTTTGCCCTCTCTGCACGAAGCCCCACTGCATATCGGGCCATTGATGGAACGACATCTCTGGCATGAAAAAGCATCGGTGATTCTCACCTCGGCCACATTGACCGCCGCAGGTGATTTCGATTATCTCCGCGAGCGTCTGCAAGCCGTGGATGCATATGAGCTCGCATTGGGGTCACCATTTGATTACGAAAATGCGACTCTGCTTTACCTCGCTAATGATATCCCTGAACCCAACCAGCGCCAGGCACACCAGCGGGGGATCAATCAAAGTTTGCTTCATCTATGCCGCACGACCGGCGGTCGCACTTTGGTTCTGTTTACTTCATATGCTCAACTGCGGGCTGCTTCTCAGGCGATCTCTCCTCAGCTGGCAGAGGATGGAATTTTGGTTTACGAACAAGGAGAAGGGGCATCTTCCCATACACTGCTGGAGTCTTTTCGCAGCGCTGACAAAGCGGTTCTGCTCGGAACACGTGCCTTTTGGGAGGGTGTGGATGTCCCGGGAGAAGCGCTTTCGGTCTTGGTGATCACCAAGCTGCCTTTCGATGTCCCATCTGATCCGATCGTTGCCTCCCGCGCAGAGACATTCGAAGATCCGTTTTTCCAATTCTCACTGCCGGAAGCCATCTTACGCTTCAGGCAGGGCTTTGGACGGCTGATCCGCACGCAATCCGACCGCGGTGTCGTGGCTATCCTCGACCGCCGGGTGCTCAGCAAACGCTACGGGAAGATTTTTATCGAGTCGCTGCCAACCTGCACCATTCACGTCGGTCCAATGAGCGATCTTCCCCGTGCAGCTGAGAACTGGCTTAACCTGTAGATATTCCCCAAGGCAATAAGGAATCCATAATCAAACCAAAGTCACCTGGTGGATCAGGATTCTTGATCAAAGACGGACTATTTTCGCGCCCGGAAGACAAAATAGATGATCAGCAATCCCAGGGCGATCAAACCCAGCGGCCAGATCAATGTAAACAAGTTGATTGAAGCAAGCAGGATCAGTGAACCTATTACCAGCAAAACCAGCGCTGGGATAAAAGCCCACCGCAGGCGACCTTGCTCGGTGCGCACCAAACCGATCAACCCAAAGGTTAACCCCAAACCGATCAGGAACACCCCGCCTGATTCCAACTCTGGAGCGAATCCACTTATTAACAAGGCAGCTGCAGAGCTGATTAACACTCCCGCCGGGATCAGCGCCCACCAATTGGCCATATTGCTCAAGAAGATCAGCAGAAACGCCAGTCCTATGCCGCCCATAGCGATCGCACCACCAAAATCATCCGGTAAGGCTGGGAATGCATTTTCCAGGAAAAGGACCGTACCCCCGATCAGGAGCCCAAAAGCAGGGAATAAAGCCCACCAGTGATTTCGATCAGCAATAAAGACAGACAGGAAGCCCAGACCTCCAATCCCAAGGATGATCGCCCATTGGAATTCCCCGATCGTGATCGTGCCAATACTATTAAGTAAGAATAATATCCCGGCCAAAATAAACAACAACCCCCACAGGACGCGTAAGATCGGCCACTTCATCTCGGTACCCTCCTTTAAGGTACAGCTCGATTGCGGATGGGACTTAATGCGGATGCCACCAAATCCTGCTTAATCTTCCATAATCTTTCGGATAAAGAGACGTGGTAAATATGTGGGTTCATCAAGCGGCGAACACCTGGATCTAAACGCTCAACATCTGCATCTCGCCGCTCCCGCAAACCATCGATGGGGAGTAATTCTGCTACCAGCTTACCATCGCGCAGGATATCGACCAACAGGGATTCAACCTCTGTCACCGATTCCGATCGCAATTCCCGGTATTTTGAGGTCTGGTATGGATGGTGGAGAATTATCTCACTCTGCTCAGCGGGTCGTTCATCCTCCAGGGTTAATAAATCCGCGGTAGCTTTCCCACGTTGGTCATATATTCTCCACACATGTTTGTGACCAGGATTAGGAGTCTTATTATGCGACTCGGATATCTTCAGTGCCGGAATCCAAATGTCATTATCGCACACCGCCACCAGCTTATAAACCCCACCCAAGGCCGGATCGCCATCAGAGACGATTAATCTGGTACCCACACCATACACAAGACGGTTGATCAAGTGATCCGCCTCTACACCATAACGCGGAGCCTCTTCCTGGATCTGGGTCAGAATCTGCCAGATAACCAGTTCATCCAAATTATTGGACAGAACGATCACGGTATCGGAAAATCCTGCCTGATCCAGCATCCTGGCAGCCTGGATGCTCAGATATGCCAGGTCGCCAGAATCCAGGCGGATGCCAACCGGCTGGTGGCCTTTGCGGCGTAATTCCTCGAACACGATGATCGCATTTGGTATACCACTTTCCAGGGTATCGATGGTGTCCACCAGCAGCAAACAATCATCAGGATATACATCCGCATAAGCCTGGAAAGCTTCCAGCTCCCCTTCACCTAATGCCATGAAAAGCTGCACCATGCTGTGGGCATGCGTACCTTTTGGTTGGTAGCCGAGCACATGAGAAAGACCGACATTGGAAGAGAAATCAGCGCCGCCTATTAACGCTGCGCGAGCGCCAGCATTGGCGCCCTTATCCTGACCGCGCCGCAATCCAAATTCCAACATGACCTTGCCCCTGCCGCTCTCCTTAATCCGAGCAGCTTTGGTGGCGATCAGTGTCTGGTAATTTAAGTGATTGAGTAGAGATGTTTCCAGGATCTGTGCTATCGCCAGTGGTCCTTGGACAACCGTCAACGGCACATTAGGATGGACAACACGACCTTCTGGGATGGCTTGCATGGAGATCGAATGAAAATTTCCGTTCTTCCGCAGCCAGTTTAAGAAATCATCCTCGAAAACTCTGCCCCCCAACCGATTTGTCTGGCTTTTTAAGTATTCGATATCTTCATCCCGGCAGCGAGTGTTTTCCATCCAATCCAGGAGCCACTCGAGTCCCGCGGTGATACAATACCCCGCTTTGTGTAATCCATAATCAGGATAGCTGCGGAAAAAATGATCGAATTGGCCTAACTTTTCATGCAAACCCATGCGGAAATAAAGCTGAGCCATCGTCAATTGGTATTCGTCGGTGTACAAGAAACCCTCCGCAGTTTCACGCTCATTCGGTTTCATAATACTGCTCCTGTCAGCCAAAAAATATTTGATCAGCTCTTTTCTCGATCAGCTCGCCGTTTGAACCATTTTTCGATCTCCACGCCCCAAAAGACTATCGTGCTCAGAACCAGGCTGATCAGCAATTCTTGCCAGGTCAATGGGTTTGTTTTAAATATGGATTGGAGAAATGGCAAGTAGATCACCCCTAACTGCAGTACCAGGGTTAACAACACAGCGTTCAGCAGATATTTATTGGATAAAAATCCGATCTTGAAGATTGATTCACGCTCAGATCGCAAGGCCAAGGCATTCCCCATCTGGGAAAGGGTCAGTGTAGTGAAGATAATAGTTTGCCAGTTTGGGTTGCCGATCGACCAGTAATAATAGCCAACACCCAAAGAGACAAGTCCCATCAAAATCCCGACCCATAGAATCTTCTGCGCCATACCGCGTCCAAACACATTTTCGTCCGGCGGGTAGGGGGGGCGCTGCATAACATTCTTTTCCGCAGGCTCAATGCTCAAAGCCAATCCAGGAAGACCGTCAGTGACCAGGTTGACCCACAAAATCTGCAGCGGCAAGAGGGCGAACGGCATCCCGATCAATGGCGCGATCAGCATGACCCATATTTCGCCGGCGTTGCTGGTCATGGTATAGGTGAAGAATTTGCGAATATTATCGTAGATGCGGCGACCTTCTTCAACAGCCGCCACTATGGTGGCGAAATTATCATCCAGCAGGACCATATCGGAGGCTTCTTTAGCGACATCTGTTCCGGTTATGCCCATCGATACACCGATATCGGCCGCGTTCAGTGCCGGGGCATCGTTGACCCCATCACCGGTCATGGCCACAATTTCTCCCTGATCCTCTAACGCTTTAACGATGTTCAGCTTATTTTCCGGAGAGACGCGGGCGTAGACATCTACCTCACTAACGATTTCCATTAATTCCTGAGCATTCAAATTATCCAAATCCTGACCGGTTAAAATGCGCCCATTCTCCGAAATTCCCAGTTCAGCCGCGATTTTTCCAGCCGTTAGAGGATGATCGCCGGTGATCATTACCGGGCGGATGCCTGCCTCGGAACAAAGCCGCACCGCTTCTTTGACCTCTGGACGGGCAGGGTCCTTCATGCTGACCATACCGACAAAAATCAATCCATTCTCCAGTTCATCTTGCGAGTCATCAGAGCTCACCTGATCCAGGGTGCGAGTGGCAACTCCAAGGACACGCATGCCCTCTTCTGCCTGTTCATCATTCGCGATCATGATGCGCTCGACCCAATTTTGGGATAGCGGCTCGGTATGGTCATCAACCCAAATCCGGTCACAGATTGGCACCAGGCTGTCTACAGCACCTTTCGAAAAGATCACATAAGAGAATTCACCGATAAATCCGCTCCAATTCCAAATCCTCTTGAATTCGGGTGGGATATCAGCGGAAGAACGGGGAAATTTGTGGGCTGTGGTCATGCGTTTACGGGTGGAGTCGAAAGGTACTTCAGCTCTGCGGGGGAATGTCTCCTCTAACTGCTCTTTCACCATGCCCGCTCTTGCCGCGGCCACCAGCAAAGCCCCTTCGGTGGGATCCCCGATATATTCAAACTCACCGTTCCGGCGTTCTAAAATCGCATCGTTGGCCAGTGCACCGCCAGCCAGCAGTAAAGTCAAGGCTGGGTGCCGGCGCAGCATCTCTTGAGTCTCAAGATCCGGTTCTTCATCTTCCAGAACGAGATTTGGCGCAGGTTTATCACGCAGGTCTTCCACAAAGTCGACTTTATGACCGGCAACATCCAGGATGGTGACCGTCATGCGGTTCTCCGTCAAAGTGCCGGTTTTATCCGAACAGATCACCGTCACTGAACCCAGCGTTTCCACTGCGGGCAGCTTGCGGATCAACGACCGGCGTTTGAGCATCCTTTGGGCGCCCAGTGCTAAGGCGATAGTCACGACGGCTGGCAGTCCCTCTGGAACCGCGGCGACTGCCATGCTGATGCCGGTCAACAACATCAATTCAAAAGGTTCACCTTGCAGGATGCCGATCAAGAAAACCAGCGCCACCAGACCTATTGCCGCGACTGCCAATCCCTTGCTGAGCTGGTTGATCCGCTTTTGGAGCGGGGTAAGCTCCTGACCAGTAGTCTGGATCAAGGTGGCAATATGCCCCAACTCGGTGTTCATACCGGTTTCAACGACCACCGCAACCGCCCGACCATACGTCACCACCGTGCCCAAATATCCCATATTGAGGCGATCGCCAAGCGGCATATCGGACTCAGCGACAAAATTGGCCTCTTTTTCCACCGGCACGGATTCGCCAGTCAAGGCAGCCTCCTCAATCCGCAGGTTGACACTCTCTACCAGGCGGCAGTCCGCAGGCACCAGGTTGCCGGCCTCCATCAAGACGATATCCCCTGGGACCAATTCCCGGGCAGAAATTTCGCTGACGTGACCCTCGCGGCGCACTTTCACTACTGGGACTGCCATTTTCTTTAACGCCGACATGGCCTCTTCAGCTTTGTATTCTTGCTGAAATCCGATTGCGGCATTGATCAGGATGATGGCTGTGATCACGATCGCATCCAGATATTCGCCCAAGACCAGTGAGATGATCGCGGCGATGATCAATATCACCACCATGATCGATGTCATCTGCTCCCACAGAATTCGCCAGGGGTTTTTCTTGCCTGTCTCGACTAATTCATTTAATCCATAATGTTCAAGCCGGTTCGCAGCCTCCTGGCTCGAAAGGCCGTCTGCCAGGCTGGTTTCTATTCCATCGATTACTTTTTCGGCTTCAACTTGATAAAATTCGCTCACTATTCTCCTATCCAGTTAGGATTTTTATCCATACCATAATTGAAATATTTTCTGGTCCTTGAAAATATTTTTCGATTACCCCCGAATTGCTCAAGGATTGCGAGTTCGCAATCATAAAATTTGGTATCCATTATTATCGAAAATAAAATTGTTAGA
>JAUWLJ010000274.1 GCA_030613705.1 Chloroflexota bacterium | reverse complement strand
GTAATCAGCAAAATAAGCTGCCACCTCATCTGGAACGAAGAAACGCTTCTCTGGATCCCAACCAAATTTCTTTTTCGTTTCTTTAACGCCTTCCTCACCAAGAGGAGAACCATGAACCTTCGCAGTGTCTTGCCCGGGCTGCCAAGACCGATATGAGTCCGACAGGCGATCAGCGACGGGCGTTCGCTCTCCTTTTTCGCAGCCTCTATTGTTTCATCTATTGCCTGCATATCATGTCCATCAACCCGCTGCACATGCCCACCGTATGCTGCAAATCGACCTGGGACATCATCACTGTATGATAGATCCGTTTGACCATCGATCGAGATGTGGGTGTCGTCATACAAAACGATCAAACGGCTCAGACCCAGGTGACCAGCCAGGGAGGCTGCCTCATGGGAAAGGCCTTCCATCAAATCGCCATCCGAAACGATTACATAGGTGTAGTGGTCGACGATCGGGTAATCCGGGCGGTTGAATTTTGCTGCCAGAATACGCTCCGCCAATGCCATGCCAACAGCGTTCGCTAATCCCTGCCCCAGTGGACCGGTTGTCGTCTCGATCCCCATTTCAGGATCATATTCAGGATGACCAGGAGTGAGGCTGCCCCATTGCCGGAAATTTTTCAATTCCTCCAACGGCATTGGATATCCTGCCAGGTGCAGCAGCGAGTAAAGCAGTGCAGAGCCGTGTCCCGCGGATAACACGAACCGGTCCCGGTCTGGCCAGGTTGGCTGGCTCGCATCGTGCTTCAAAAAACGAGTCCATAGAACAATCGCTATATCGGCAACCCCCAGTGGTAAACCAGGGTGCCCAGAATTAGCCTCCTGGACGGCGTCGATCGCCAGCATACGCAGCGTTGTCGCGGCGAGTTTATCTTTCTCAGTGTACATCATTCCTTTTCACCTCGTGTCAAGCTCCTTTTATCTTTTAGCTTCTACCCAGGAGCAAAATTATATCCAAAATCTTGATGCGAATTAGGAGTAAGACCTTACTTTTCATGAATTCGAATTTCGGCGATTTAGAAATCCCAACAGCTCATATTCACCTAGATCAAGCTTTAATTCGCTCACCCTTAGGATCGTAGAGTGGGGAACGCACAACTACAGCAAGTACTCGCTCGCCAAAGAACTCAATCTCCAGCTCAGTGCCTGGCTTGGTGTAATCCACCGGTAAATAAGCATATACGATGCTCTTATCCACCGAATATCCAAATCCTCCGGAGGCCACCCATCCAATGATCTTCTCTATCCCTAATGATCGCACTGGCTCTTTTCCAAGGGCGATCGTGCGGTTATCCATCAGAGTCAGGCAGCTTAGGCGCTGCTTGAGACCGGCTTCTTTTTGCTTTACCAGCGCATCTCGACCGATGAAATCACCTTTTTCGAAATCAACGGCAAAACTCAATCCCGCTTCGAGTGGTGTGTAATCAGGGCTGATCTCGGCACTCCAGTAACGGTATCCCTTCTCAAGCCGTAAAGTTTCGATCGCCTTATACCCGGCCGCGACCATCCCTTCCGGTTGCCCTGCCTCCCAGAGCGTGTCCCACAGTTTCAAACCATACTCCATCGGGCAATAGAATTCCCAGCCCAGCTCACCAACATATGTCACGCGGCTCGCCAATACTGGAACTTTTTCGATGGTGATGTACTTGGCAGTCATGTATGGGAAGCCTTCATTGCTGATGTCATCTGCAGTGGCCTTGGCGAGGATGGTTCGTGCTTTAGGTCCCCACATCCCGATGCATGCATACGCTGAGGTCACATCCCCCAGTGTCACCGTGCCATTTTCCGGCATGTTCAAACGCAGCCAGGAGCTATCATGCTGCCCAAACGCGGTGCCGGTGATAATAAAGAAACGATCCTCCGCCAGCCTGGTCACCGTGAAATCACACTCGATCCCCCCTCGTGGATTCAGGCATTGTGTATAAACGACTGTTCCTACAGGACGGTTAATCTCATTCGCACATACCCTGTTGAGAAAATCCAACGCATCAGGTCCGCGCACTTCAAACTTATTGAACGAAGTCTCGTCGAACAAGCCTGCTGTCTGGCGTGTCATCAGGTGTTCGTACCCAATCGCTCGCGACCAGTTGTGGTGCGCCCAGCCTTTTGGCTCATGCCCGTGGCGCGCCAGGCCCTCATACTGCTTATAATAATTGGGCCGCTCCCATCCGGTACGCTCACCAAAGAATGCACCCAGATCTTGCAACCGAGGATAAGTTGGTGATAAGCGTAAGTTCCGCCCAGTCATACGCTCCTCGGCGGGATAATGGATGTCATAATACCGCGAGTAAGTTTCGATGGTGCGGTCCAAAATGTAATCCTGGCTGGCATAATTTGTCCCAAATCGACGGACGTCTAAGCGCCACAAATCCCATTCTGGATGACCATCGATAATCCATTCAGCCATCACCTTACCAATTCCGCCTGCACCAGCCAATCCGTGGGCACAGAATGCACAGGCAACCCAAAATCCTTTCACCTCAGTCGGGCCGAGCAAGAATTCGCCATCGGGCGTAAAGCCTTCAGGACCATTTAGCAGCTGGATGATCTCTGCGGTCTCCACGATTGGGACACGTTTGATTGAATTCTCCATCAAAGGAGTAAAACGATCCCAGTCCGGTGCTAAGAGCTGATACTTGAAATCCTTGGGGATACCGTCCAGTCCAAATGGTGCTGGATCGCGCTCGTATCCACCAGTGATAATACCACCCACCTCTTCACGCCAGTAAACCAATAGATCTGGATCGCGCAAAGTGGGAAAATCATGTCCAACACCTTCAATCGGCTTGGTGATGATATAAAGGTGGGCCATTGGGACAACCGGCAAGTTTAATCCGACCAGCTTTCCGACCTCACCACCCCACTGACCTGCTGCGTTAACCACGATCTCAGTCTTAATCGTGCCGCGATTGGTGACTACTTCGCTGACCCTTCCATTCTCGAGATTGATTTGCTCGACATCTGTTTCCATAAAAAACCTGGCGCCACGGGTTTTCGCACCAGCAGCCAAAGCATTCGTCAAACCTGTCGGATCGATCACACCATCATTAGGGGTATATGCTGCCCCGACAACTCCATCTAAGGACATCAGTGGAAAGAGATCGTATGCTTCTTTGGGGCTGAGGAGTTCCATAGGCATGCCAAACGAGCGCGCCATGCCAACCATATGTTTAATGTCTTCCATCCGTTCAGGGGAGGATGCCAAGCGTAATCCGCCGATCTCCCGCCAGCCAGTATCCACACCGGTCTCATCCTTAAGCTTGCGGTAAAGGTCGGTACTGTAATACATCATGCGGGTCAAGTTTGCATCCGAGCGCAGTTGGCCCACTAAACCTGCTGAATGCCAGGTTGAACCTGCGGTAAGCTCATGACGTTCTAACAAGACAACGTCTTTCCAACCCATTTGAGTGAGGTGATAAGCGATGCTGCAGCCCCCGACGCCACCACCGATAATCACGACCTGCGCTTGTGATGGAAATTCAGACATTTATTTTTATCTCCACTCGAATAATCTTGATGAAATATGATGAACCATACCAGTGCTCGGCATACTCCCGCCGCCCTATTCAAAAAGTCATTAGCCATTGGGATTCATAATTGATATTTGATTCATTAAAAAGATCACACTTGTTAAACTTCATTTTGGCAATTGGATTGTTATGTCGAAGTCTGCCAAACAGAATCTGGGCGAGCCATCTCGGAGACAATATCAAACGAGGAGATAACACCAAGCGGTAATGAGTCAACATCTTCAGGGTCGATAACAAGAATGCGATGATGATG
>JAUWLJ010000111.1 GCA_030613705.1 Chloroflexota bacterium | reverse complement strand
TGGCCCCGCCTTTTCCCGGGCAGCTTCATTCGCTTGGAGAACAACCTGGGCAATATGCTTCATCTCATCCAGCGGTTCACCGATTGCAAAGGTGCGAGTTAAATCTGAGAAATAACCACCAATATTTGCTCCCCAATCTATTATCAGTTGGTCGCCTCTTTCCAGGCGGCGATCGCTGGGGGTGGCATGCGGGTTTGCGCTGTTCGGTCCCGATGCGACGATCGGAGCAAAGGGCACCTGTGACTCTGAGCCCTCCCGTAGCAATCCAACCATCAGCTCAGCTGCCAGGTCTCGCTCAGTTATCCCCGGTTTGATCACAGGCAGAGTGGCCTCCAATGCATCTTGGGCGGTATTGACGGATTTTTGCATGGCTGCCTGTTCAGCTTCATCTTTCCGCATGCGTAGCTCAGCCAGACAGGCTTCTCCGGGTACAAATTTCATCCCCGCATCTACATTCTCTAAGAATTTTAATTCCAACATCCGCAGACAGCGGGGTTCCACTCCAACTCGCAGGTCGGACAATTCCGCCGCCAGGACAGCCTCTCGGAAAGAAGTCTGCCAGGTGTCTGGGTCTTCTGCGTAGGTAAATGGTTCAACCTGATAAGGTAAATTCGAGAGTTTTCCGGCTTCTAATTCAGGCAATATGATCACTGGCGGAAGATGTGGGGTAAACAATCCAACAACCGGTCTCTCACTGAGGTGAAAATGGAGTCCGCTTAGATAAGTTAAACTGGGTCCCGCGTTGAGAGCCATGGCTTCGATGTTTGCAGCTTTCATAGCCATTGCCAGGCGATCTTGCCTGTTGCGATAGTTCACTTCAGTTTGGGACATCGAGATTGATCCTCCTCATCACACGAATTAAGAAATTATAGCCTGAACCAATCGGTTCAGGAGGAAAATATCATATTTGAGCCTTCATGATCCAATCTCTTGATTGGTAGGTAAGCCGATTACCGGCGGTGTATAATTAAAATTATATGGTTGAATTGCCGCTTTTCCCACTCCATAATGTTCTGTTCCCAGGAATGCCTTTAGCACTGCATATCTTTGAATCTCGCTACAAGCAAATGGTCGAATTATGCCTCGAAGAGGATAACACGTTCGGCGTTGTCCTGATCCGCCGTGGTAGTGAAGCACTGGGTCCACTGGCAGAACCTCATTCCATCGGATGTACAGCCCGGATTATCGAAGTCCAATCCCTTAGCGAAGGACGTATGAACATCACAACTGTGGGGGAACGCCGTTTTCGCATCCATTCATTAAACTACGACTTACCTTACCTGGTGGGTGAAGTTGAATTCTACCCATTACCAGCGGAAGATCCGGTAAATTTAATCCCGGCAGCTGGACGTCTGGCTCCCAAGGTCCAGCAGTATATACGCTTGCTCAATGAAATTGAAGAAGTTGATTTGGACCCGGATAATCTACCTGAGGATCCGGTATTGCTCGCCGAACTGGCGGCTATCCTGCTGCAGATGCCTCCGGGCGAGAAACAAGAATTATTAAAATCCGCTTCGGCATTGGATCTGTTGGATTCTACCTACCAGGTTTACAGACGGGAAATCGCCTTTCTACGTGCCATAATCGATCATGGAAAGGACGAACGCCAAAGACATATCAGGCAGAATTAATTTCGCTTGAATCTAGTGTGAAACAATAATCTTCAAAGATGAACTATCCCAGAACATTAATTGATTAATCGAAACAAGGTATTAATGAGTCAATTGGACAATTGTTACGCTTCATATTTGGATGATTCTTCAGAATTCCCTATAAACAACAAAGATTGGGAAACAGGTTCCTCTTCCCGATTATAATTCACCAAAGTAAGCTCAGCTAGCAGGAGGAAACCAACGTGTTTGCAAAACTTCAACAGATAATCAAAAACCGCATTTTGCATCTCCTTGTTCTTGTTCTTGCTCTTGCAATACTTCTCCAGGCCTGCGCCGGGGGTACAGCGACACCGACCGAATCTTCTGCGGGTCAAGATCATCAGGGTGTACTCAGGGTTGCCATGCAGCCCATTGTCCAAACCGATCCTGCCTTCATCTCTTCCGATCCCGAGATAATTATTGCCAGCAGCATTTACGATTACCTGGTCGACGTCACCCCGCAGAATACCATCGCGCCTCGCCTGGCGCGCGAATGGACAGTCAGCGAAGATGGTAAGACCTATGTTTTTATCTTAGTCGAGAATGCCACCTTCCATGATGGCACCTTGTTTACCGCTGAAGATGTCGTATGGACATTCAACCGTTTGCGAGATCCTGGTGTTGATTCACCCACCAAGGATATCTACAGCAATATAGATCAGATAGAAGCCAGCGATCAATTTGAAGTGACTTTCACACTCAAAGAACCAAATCCTTTCTTCCTATATGATTTAAGCGATAACCACGCCTTGATCCTAAAAGCCAATTCACAAGACCCTGGCAGTGATTTTATCGGTACGGGTCCGTTTAAGCAGGTATCTTACAGCCCTGAAGATCGTCTGGTTGTGGAAGCGAATGAGGATTATTTCCTGAGCGATCGACCCAAACTCGAGAGGGTTGAATTCATCTTTTTCAATGACCAGGTTGCCCAGGTTGAAGCTTTACGGTCCGGGCAGGTTGACCTGGTTATGCTGCTGTCTGCAGATCTGTTCATCACTCTTATCGGTGAACAAGGAGTGCTCCCACTGCGAGCTGCGACCAACAGTTTTGATGTTGTACGTTTGCGATCGGATCGCGCTCCTGGAGATGACCCCCGATTAATGGAGGCGTTAAGGTTGGCAACTGACCGCCAAGTGATTTTCGACCTGGTCTTGCAGGGTTATGGCGAGATCGGCCAGGACACTCCCATTGGGCCGATGTACAGCCAATACTACGCTGAGGATTTGCAGCTGCCAGCGAGAGACATTGATGCTGCCCGCCATTTGCTGGCAGATGCAGGCTACCCAGATGGGATAGACTTTGAACTCCATACACCGGATACCGGAAATCGGCCAAATCTGGCCGTCGTCTTGAAAGACCAATGGGCTGAAGCTGGCATCAATGTCGATGTGATCGTTGAACCGGAAAGTGTTTATTATGGTGACGAGGGTTGGTTAGCAGTTGATCTGGGAATCACCGGTTGGGGCTCGCGGCCCTACCCACAGTTCTACTTCGACACCATGCTGGTTTGCGAGGCAAAATGGAACGAATCACATTTCTGTGACAGTGAGTTAGACCGTTTGGCGAAAATCGCCGGAACGACATTGAACGAAGAAGAGCGGGTCGAGGCATATCGCCAGATCCAGGAATTGCTGGTCGAGCGTGGTCCAATCCTGATCCCATACTTCTTCTCTCAGTTGGGCGCAATCAGTGATAAATTTTCTGACTTCGTAATGAAACCCTTCCCGGGACGATCCGATCTTTCTACGATTCGTTTGACCGACCAATAATTGTGACCGCTGGACTAAAACCTACCCACAATGCGCTCGGCGTCGCCCCCTCCTGGTGGCGGCGCTTGTCTCTATTGGGAGGGAGACTTTATTCCAGACCCGTCTCAGCTATCGGCACTACGATCACCATTCTCTTCCTCTTGGTTGCTATTTGCGGACCATTGATCGCACCCTATGAGGAAAACGAAATACTCGCCAGCGAAGCACGTCAGCCACCTTCCGCAGAACACTGGTTCGGTACGGACAACCTCGGTCGGGATGTCTTCAGCCGCGTGATTCTTGGCGCGAGAGAAATACTGGTTCTGGCTGGGTTGGGAACCCTGCTGGCAGTGATCTGCGGCACATTATTCGGTTTATTGTCCGGATATCGCGGCGGGTGGTTCGATGAAATCACCATGCGAATATTTGATAGCCTGCTGGCGCTGCCGGCGTTGTTATTAGCCCTGCTCCTACTTGGGACAGTTGGTCAATCGAAGTACAGTGTGTTGATCGTGCTCGTTATTGTTTACACACCTATCGTGGCACGCGTGGTGCGCAGTGTTGTGCTCGCAGTGAAACCACAGGGCTTTGTCGACGCAGCTCGTTTGGGTGGTGAAACTCAGACTCGAATTCTGTTTCGTGAGATCATGCCTTCAGTGTTACCCACATTATCTGTTGAGTCTGCCCTGCGCTTTTCCTATGCCATCTTTCTGGTGGCTTCCTTGGGATTCCTCGGGGTGGGAGTACAACCCCCCAGTCCCAACTGGGGTTTGATGGTCAAAGAAGCGCGCACCTTTGCCAGCCTGGTACCCTGGGCTCTATTCTTCCCCGCAGCTGCCATCTCTATCGTTGTAATCGGTGTTAACTTGATGGCTGATGGGGTAAAGCGAGTCATCGGTCCAGAACAGGCTGATTAGGAGCCAGGACGAAAATTCATGACGGCAACAAGTTCCGCTGATCGCTGCGTCCTGGATATTAAAGGTTTAACTGTCGCCTACCAGCATGAGGGTGAATGGCTGGAGGCGGTGCGCGAGGTCTCTCTGCGTATTCATAGCGGAGAGACTCACGGCCTCGTAGGTGAGAGCGGCTCCGGAAACACCGCGCTTGTCTTGGCTGTGATGAACTATCTGGCAGATAGGGCTTCAATTCGCAGTGGGGAGATCCAACTAGGCGATATTGATTTAGTATCACTAAATGATTCCCAGCTGCGCCAAGTTTGGGGAAGTAAGCTCACCCTGGTCCCTCAGAATCCCCAATCTGCATTAAATCCTTCTCTCCGGGTTGGAGACCAGTTGATTGAGATCCTGCGCTACCAGCTCAACCTATCACAAAAAGAGGCGGAAAATCTGGCAATCGAGTGGCTGGAGAGGGTTCACCTGGCCGATCCAAACCTAGTAGCAGAAAGCTACCCGCACCAAATCAGCGGCGGAATGCAGCAGAGAGTAATGATCGCCATGGCATTATGCACAGCACCCGACCTGCTGATCCTGGATGAGCCCACCACCAACCTGGATGTCACCACCCAGGCGGTGATCCTGGATTTGATCCGTGAACTTATCCAGGACCAGGATACGGGAGTTCTGTATGTCACCCACAATTTAGGTGTGATCGCCCAAATTTGCGATCGGGTGGCAGTGATGTATGCCAGTGAACTGGTCGAAGATGCTGCCACCCAAGATTTGTTCTCGCAGCCGCTGCATCCTTATACACAAGGATTGATAGACAGCATCCCCCACCTGGGAGATACCAAGGACAGCATCCAACTGCGGGCAATTTCAGGCCAGATCCCGCCGATTGGTGAAGGTCCTTCTGGGTGTGTCTTCCGCACACGCTGTCCGATCGCGATAGAGATTTGCAGCTCCAGACCACCTCTATACCTGGCTGGTGATGCCAGATATTCACGCTGCCATCGCTGGGAGGAAATTGCCCGGCATGAGCTCAGCGCTCACCAACCCGCGCCGGTTGGTAAAGCAGGTCAAAGACCAACCCAAGATGGCGAACCACCAACACTAGAGGTGAACAACCTGAATATCCACTTCCCTCTACGCCGCTCTCTGGCGGAAGTCATTCGTGGACAGCCTGTTAAGATATTGCGTGCGGTAAACAATGTCAACCTTGAAATCCCAGCTGGCAGCACCCTTGGACTGGTCGGCGAGAGCGGAAGTGGTAAGACCACCATCGCCCGGGGAATTATGGGTTTGGAAAGAAAAACTGATGGTTCAATCAAATTACTCCAGATCCCGCTGCCTGATAAACTCTCTCAACGCGATCTGGAAACTCTGCGCCTTCTGCAAATCGTCTTCCAAAATCCCGAAGAAGCGCTCAATCCTTACCTTCCAATCGGTGAAACCCTGCGCAGACCTCTGATCCGCCTATCAGGCCTTTCCAAGTCCGAAGCAGATGCCAAGGTGGGAGAGTTGCTAGCAGCTGTCCGCCTGCCTCCCGCTTATGCTGGGCGATTGCCAGGTCAATTGAGTGGTGGTGAAATACAACGTGTGGCGCTCGCCAGAGCATTCGCCTCCAATCCCGAACTGTTGGTGCTGGATGAGCCGATCTCTTCTCTTGATGTATCAGTACAGGCGGCCATCCTCAACTTAGTTGGCGAATTACAAAGCGACCACCAGAACAGCTCCCTGTTTATCTCCCACGATCTGGCAATAGTTGGCTATTTAGCGGATCAGATCGCAGTGATTTACCTCGGGTCATTGATGGAAGTCGCCGGACCTGGTGACCTGTTCCACCCCCCCCATCACCCTTACACAGAAGCCTTGCTTTCCTCTATCCCACAGGTTGATCCGAACAGCAAAGAGGCAGCGATTTACCTGGAAGGTGATATCCCCACCCCTGCTGAACTGCCCAGCGGTTGCCCATTCCATACCCGCTGCCCACGATTCTTAGGTGAGATCTGCACCACAACTACCCCTCCCTGGCAGGTTGACCAGATTTCTGGGAAACGCATTTTCTGCCATATTCCGCCCAATGATTTAGCCGCCGTTCAAAAACGGAACATCACTCGAGGATCCTCAGACGCATAACCAACCATGTCACGCTTTATCTTACGACGCTTGGGGTTCCTAACCCTCACAGTTTTGCTCACCTCCCTTTTGGTATTCCTGGTAACCCAATGGCTGCCTGGAGATGTGTGCCGCATTATATTGGGCAGGGAAGCCGGTCAAGCAGCGATTGAAACATGCCGCCTGGAGTTAGGCCTGGACCAGCCTCTACCGATCCAATACCTGAACTGGTTGGGGGATTTCTTGACTGGCGATTGGGGCACATCTTTCAGCACAAATCTGCCCATCTATCCAATCGTCATGGATCGCCTGGGGAATTCACTCATGCTTTCCCTGGTTGCGCTCTTGATATCCGTTCCCCTGGCGGT
>JAUWLJ010000088.1 GCA_030613705.1 Chloroflexota bacterium | reverse complement strand
ATCGTGATATAAGGCGCTCAGGAATACCAACGATATGAGAGAGCGAGATGGAATGAGCTGAGTATTCAAATGGATGCCAATCTGTTCTCGATACGTCCGAGACGATGCGATACCCCACCTAAGAATAAACTTGCAGAGCCTTCAGGATTGTAGGAGGGTTTCAGAATTTCCAAAACATTATGCAGCTTCGTTAATACATCCAAGGAATGATCCCAGACATTCAGGATATGGGGTGGTGATTGTTCCATACCTTTCATTGCGCTCAGCTCAGGAAAAACATAGGGGATTGCCTTGAGGTAGTCAAGTATGCGAATAGCGGTAGCTGGTTTTGGACTTTCCAAGAGGTGAAGAAGCTCGTCACGGAGTCTTTCAGCCGAGACCTCTGGGAGTAAACTTACTGCAGTGCGCATGCGCTCTTGCGTCTCTGGATCGGTTCTCATATCAAATAGAATTGAAAACCTAATGCCTCTGAGGATGCGCACCGGATCTGAAATGAACGCTTGTGGAGAGCAAGCGTGCAGGCGTTTGGAATACAAGTCTGCCGCACCTCCCCATGGATCCAATATTTCATGGGGACGGTGAATTTCTACCGCCAATGCATTGATCGTGAAGTCGCGGTTTCTTAAATCCTCCTCCAGGGTAGCTCCTTGAAAGGGTGCGAAATCTAAAACCAGGCGATCACCTTCGGATTGCGGAATGATGACTCGGCCAAAATCCCGTTCCTTATCCAAGGCGTAAAAAGCGCCGTTCAATGTGTCGGCGATTTTGCGGGCGGTTTTGATCGCATTTCCCGGCAGTGTGAAATCGAGCTCCACAGCAGGCAAGCTGAGTAAGGCGTTGCGTACTGCGCCACCAACCACATAGACGGGATGATCTTGTGGAAGAATAGATGCTACTCTTTCCAGGATAGGGTGGATGTGAATTGGTGGTGTTGTTGACACGTAGGATACCTGTGGGATTTCTTTGAATCTTGAAGCTTGGGCAGCCTGGAAAGCCTGTTTGGGAGTGCCACCTTGGCCAACAATTCTCCCATCTATGCAGGCGATCCATCTACCAGCATATAGGGAGCGCTCATTATGCTGACCCCCAAACTGGTCCAGCTGCACCATGTTCTATTCTTATTCTGGAGGTTGATATTTTAGAGGATTTACTGTGCCAATGAAGGGTAGGTTGCGATAGTATTCGTCGAGATCGAGACCGTAACCGAAAACGAACTTGTTGGGTATTGCAAAACCTCGGTAGTGGATGGGAACATCAACTTCTCTACGCTCAGCTTTATCCAGGAGTGTGCAAACTTTAAGACTACGAGGGTGACGAGTGGCAAGCATCTCCAGTACTGAGGCGACCGTG
Source organism: Chloroflexota bacterium (assembly GCA_030613705.1). Classification (GTDB taxonomy): domain Bacteria; phylum Chloroflexota; class Anaerolineae; order Anaerolineales; family UBA4823; genus PFL25. Next base: position 6,443 of record JAUWLJ010000088.1, on the reverse strand, counting down.
TATCCGCTATCGACAATGTCTTCGACCAACAGCACATCCCGGTCGTGGATATCTTCTTTCAGGTCAAGGGCGATGCGTACTTGCCCTGTGGTTTGGCGCGCTCCTGAACCGTAGGAAGATACCGCCATAAAGTCAATCGTGTGAGGCAGATCAATATTGCGCATAAGGTCCGCCAGGAAGAGCACTCCACCGCGTAAAATGCAGATCAGGTGTAAATTCTTATCTTGATAATCCTCGCTGATCTCCTTTCCCAGCTGTACAATCCGGTTCTGTAATTCATCAGCTGGGATCAATACTTCTTCTAAAAAATTCTGGTAATCTTGCATTGTCAATCTCTTGGCACTTCATGATGTTTCCTGCAACGAGCCTCATATAGCTCAGAGGCACCAACAACAATCACCGGATCATCGTAATGGGCGGGTTTACCGTTCAACAGGCGTTGAGTGCGGGAGGCCTCTTCTGCACACTCCATACAAATGGCGTGCAGCTTATCAACTCGTTCGGCTTGCGCCATGAGCGTAGGCATCGGACCAAATGGTTCACCGCGAAAATCGGTGTCCAACCCAGCTACGATAACGCGTAAACCGTCATCCGCCAACCGTTGAATGATCTGGGAGATCTCTACATCAAAGAATTGAGCTTCATCAACAGCCACAACGGTCGTATCAGCATCCAAATGTCTTAGAATTTGGGCTGCAGATTGAATCGGTAGGGCATCATAATCACTTCCTGCGTGAGAAGTAACTTTGGTCTCCGCATAACGGTTGTCTAAAGCTGGTTTAAACACCTGAACTTTTTGTTTAGCGATCGTCGCACGCCGTAGACGACGAATTAATTCATCTGTCTTTCCACTGAACATCGAGCCGACAATGACTTCAACAACGCCAGAGTGGTGTCTCATAGGTAATTTTGACCCTTCTAATAAAATAATTCCAATCTATTTGAGAGATGTGGTTTGTCAAATAGTAACTGTAATACCTGGGCAGGAAAGCCGACACATTAAGGCTGAATTTCTGCAGGGAAGAAAGAAAAATGACTACGAATTGGTCACTAGAAGCGTCTTAATTTGGATTCTACCATAAACTGGTCAGCGAGAATTTGTCTGCTAAGTTTCTATAAATTGAGAAAGAAAAACAGGCAGATGTGAAGCCACATCTGCCTGTGAGATCTTACGGTAACAGGATCTAGACCTGAATCTCTTGAGCGGCTTCTGGCAGCTTGTAGCCGAATTGGCGTAAACGCTTCTTGAGATCAGTCAATGATTTTCGACCAAATCCTTCAACGGCGAGCAGGGATGCTTCGCCAGTTTCCAGCATTTCCATTACCTGGCCAACCTTTGTGATGTCAGCTTTGGCAAGGGAAGCAGTGGCGCGGGTTCCCAATTCGAGTTCAGCGATCGGTCGTTCGGGTGAAACTTTGGCAGCTTCCCGTGCTTCAGTCTCATCGATGTAATCTTGACGTGCTTGAAGTTTTTTATAGAACCGATCAACCTGACCTTCTGTGTCAACAATGCGCTGTTCGCCAGTAAAAAACGGGTGGCAGTTCGAACAGACATCAGTGCGAATTTCTTTAATTGTCGAACCCGTCGTCCAGGTGTTACCACATGCACAGACGACGAGGGCATCAGGATAATATGTTGGGTGAATTTCTTCCTTCATTATTTACTTGTCCTTCTTGTGCGATTAAATACCAATATTGTCCGTATGGAGAAATATCAGTACAGAATTTACGCTTCCGGAATTACGCTTACCCGTTTGCGACCGTCGCGGATGGTCTCATACAAAACAACACCGTTCGATGTAGCAAAAATTGTATGATCTCTACCGAGGCCAACATTGCGCCCTGGTTTGATCTTGGTGCCTCGTTGACGGACTAGGATATAGCCAGAGAGTACCTGCTCACCGCCATAGACCTTTACACCCAAACGCTTTGATTGGCTGTCACGACCATTACTACTTGATCCGCCACCTTTTTTATGAGCCATTTTTACCTCCGGATTTTTCTACAATCGAAGCAATCCGCAGTCGAGTATACCGTTGGCGGTGACCCGTCTTTACGCGGTAGCGTTCTCTTGGTTTGTATTTGAATACTACGATCTTTGGTCCCTTGAACTGAGCTTCAACAGTTGCTTCTACTTTTACCCCTTTGAGGTAAGGGGTTCCGACGGCGGTCTTCTCACCATCCGTTATAAGGAGCACCCGATCGAGATCGATCTTTTCGCCAATATCTGCTTGATAGCGATCGATTTCGATCGTATCACCTTCAACGGCTTTATATTGCTTGCCGCCATCTTCTATTATAGCGTATTTCATAGAATCTTCTCCAATCTTCACTTCACCACACGCTCCGCGAGCCAAGCGATATCTCACGCCGAGGTGTGGGGAAGTTGGGGATACACGGTATCGCCCCAGCGGTTTTTTGCCAGGGCCGCATAATTATAACGAGGAAGTAGATCTGTGTCAATAATAATCCACAACTAAATCTCTTCTGGGGTAACGATTTTGAAAGGTGGCAGAAGGGTTTCCCATGGTATATTGATTGCAAGTAGAAGGTTGAATTGGTTTCTCCGGGCTTACCATCTCACCGAATTTATTTTGGTTTGTAAGCAATATGGTGAGAAGCATTTGGCGGGGAAAATCTGATAGTTAAGGTGATTCCATTTATTAGAGATGTCTTTAAACTGTTCAAATTGCGGGTTTAATAATCCGCCGGGAATGCGTTTCTGTGGTAAATGTGGTTCCCCACTAACTGGGTCTGGGGATAAGAAAAGCATTGTACTGGAACCATCCTTAGCGCCAATAAATGAAATCGGAATGCTGATCGGTTCTGATTTAAAGCAGCGATTTCGTCAGGCAGGTCTGGAGTCTGCCGGTCAGCGGCGAATTGTAACGGTACTGTTTGCAGACTTGTGTGATTACACTGGATTAAGTGGGAAAATCGACGACGAATCACTATATGAGTTCATTCAGCTATATATCCGCATGCTGGCAGAGAAAGTCTACCAGTTTGAAGGGATGGTGGATAAGATCACTGGGGATGGCTTAATGGCATTGTTTGGGGCACCGATCGCCTATGAAAACCCGGCTGAGCGTGCAGTACGGGCAGCGTTGGAAATGCAGGCGGGTCTCGAAAAGCTCAACCAGGATCTCGAAGACCGCCTGGGTGAGAAATTACAAATGCATTTCGGCCTCAATCGAGGGTCAGTGATCGTAGGCGGCATTGGTTCAGACCTGCTGATCGATTACACAGCGATCGGCGATTCAGTCAATCTTGCCCGGCGGCTCCAGGAAACTGCCTCCCCAAATACGATACTTGTCAGCGAAAGCGTCTATCAAACAACCCAGGCTTTGTTTAATTATCAGGAGCTGGCTGATCTGGATCTAAAAGGGTATCGGCGAGGGGAAAAGGGGTATCAGCTACTGGGAGTTAAATCCAAACCTGCTCTGGTGCGGGGAATCCAAGGGCTGCGCTCTCCGATGGTGGGTCGGAAAGCTGAATTGGATATTATCTGCGGCGCATTAGCGGACCTTGCCCAGGACCAGCGTGGGCAGGTTGTGACCTTGATTGGTGAAGCCGGGATTGGTAAAAGCCGGCTGACCGCCGAATTCAAGGCAAGGATAAACCCCGATCAATTTACCCTCCTGGAAGGTCAAAGCCTAACTTACCGAAAATCAGTCTCCTATTGGATCTTCCTCGAAATATTGAGAGACTACCTGGGGGTTGCAACTAGTACGCCCAGATTTGTGGTGCATGAAAGGCTAATCACGAAAGTAAATCAAGTCCTCGGCTCAGAATCAAAGAATGTACTGCCTTTTCTGGAGAAGTTGCTCTCATTAGAACTAACTGATCCAGTAGTTGCCCGGCGTTTGAGACACCTGGATGCTGAACAATTACGCCAACAAACCTTTATTGCTGTTCGCAATTTTCTCTTGGCAGAGGCCAAACAGCGTCCTTTGATCCTGATATTTGAGGATTTGCATTGGGCTGATGAAATATCCCTGGATCTGTTATCTTTTCTGGTTGAATCAATTGATGATAAACCTGTGATGGTGCTGGGGAATTCCCGCCCAACGATGGAGAGTAAGTTTGAGGATTTGCTTGAATTTACCGGGCAGCGTTTTCAGGAACGTTGCAGAATTATTCGACTGCAGACACTTTCAGACGAACAAAGCGACGAACTTCTTTTTGGTTTGCTTGGAATGCCGGATATCCCAGATCAATTCAGATCCCAAATTCTACAGAGAGCCGCCGGTGTCCCCTTTTACATCGAAGAGATCCTCCGCATGCTGATCGACAATCAAACCCTGGTCCATGAAGGAGGGCGATGGCTGTTAGCTTCAGATGAAGACTTCACTCTTGAAGTTCCTGACAATTTGCAGGATCTGATCCTTACCCGTTTCGATCGTTTGAATCCCATCCAACGAAGTGTTTTGCAAACTGCGTCGGTGATCGGCAGAGAATTCAATGCTACTATTCTGAATCAGGTGATGGGATTTGGAGAGCAGAACGAACTTGAACAAGTTCTCTCCTCATTAGAAGAAAAAGCTTTCATCGGTCCGCTGCCGGAACAAGGTTTTGGTGGATATCTCTTTCGGCATGTACTGACTTCAGATGCAGTTTACAAGACTTTGCTCCGTCGGGATCGGAACAGATTGCATGGGAAAGTTGCCCAGACCTTAGAGAATGTTTATGCAGACCAGCTAGAGAGTCAGGTCGAGGTTTTGGCTGGACATTACCTGCGCAGTGTGTATCTGGATAAAGCGCTGCATTATTTGATATTAGCGGGAAGTAAATCTGCCCGGGACTATGCCAACCTGCAGGCTAAGAAGTATTTTGAGGAGGCCAGAGATCTGCTGGCTGATGTGGAGCACAACGCTGAGCAGGCGATGAATGTGTGGACTGGTCTTGGGGATGTATTGGTTTTTATTGGTGAATATGCCACTGCTCGAGATTGCTATCAAGAGGTAGTTAAGACGGGAATAGCCTCTCCAGAGATACAAGCGGATCTTAATCTTAATGTTATTCAACGCAAGATAGCTATCACTTACGAACGGCAGGGAGATTACGATCAGGCGTTATCCCATCTCTCCTTAGCAAGTGATGCTCTGAGAGCTGCAGGGAACTCTTCACCAGTTGCCAAAGCTCAAATCCTGAACGCAAGGGGATGGATATTTTTCCTGCGAGGGAATTTCAATAAAGCGCAAGATGTCCTGGTCTCAGCTCTTGATCTGGTTGAAGATACAGATGAATTCAGCACAATTGCATCGATCCATAATCGACTCGGTGCAGTCTCATACCAACTTCGGGATTATAAACAGGCGGCGATTTATGTTCGAAATAGCCTAGAAATGAGAAGAACCCTGGGGGATCTTTCTGGTGAAGCGCGTTTGTATAATAATCTTGGCTTGCTTGGATTGATGTCAGGGGATCTTCGTGAAGCAGAGTTGAACTTTAATCAGAGCATTGCTTTGCTGGAAAAAGTTGGTGACACAGAGGGTATTACTCTGGCAAATATTAATCTCGGTTTGGTGAAGTATGATCTTGGTGATTATGAATCAGCTGGCGTGCATCTAGAAAAAGCGAGAGAAGTTGCAGAGAAGATCGGTCATCGTTTTTATCTGGGATTGGCCAGTATGTATCTGGGGAGGCTGGAAACTGCGTTTCAAGGATATGAGCGCGCGGTTGGCTTGCTGGATGATAGTCTGCAGATTTTCGAAGAGCTGGGCGCCGAGGATAATTTGATAGATGCGATGTGTTATCTGGCTGAAAACTATATAGCTTGGGGAAAACTCGCAGATTCAATTCAGTGGAGCGAACGGGCGAATTCAGCGCTTACAGGTGATGGGGCAGACCCGGTAGGGGATTCGGTCCAGGCGGGACGTGTTCTCCGAGTGCAGGGAGCGATCGCTCGATTACAAGGAAATCTGGAACTCGCTGGTCAATTTTTATTGGACAGTGCGGAAATTTTCAGTGCCGCTTTGGAGAAATTGGAATCAGCGCGTACGGCCTACGAATTGGCACTTCTGGCAAATGACGTGAACGAAACTGAACGCGCTCAGGAATATTTCAATCAAGCCAGAGAGATCTATACTGATGTGGGGGCAAAAATGGAACTGCAGCGAGTGGATACTGGTTTACAAAATATTGCAGTTTAATAAGGTCTAGGTCTTACGAATAATTTTCTATCCTGGAAAAAATTGCCGGGGCTTGGAGAAATTTTCAAGCCCCGGCTTAAGTTTAAGTATCTGCTCTTCACCCTAAAGCGGTAAGGTGGTTACCCTTATTGGGGAATGGCGATCAACCATCAAAATCTACCCAATCAGCTGTCCAGGGGAGTGCCTCGGATTCTTCTACGCCAAAGGGAGAGATCCCTGCAACTCCCTGGTCAGGGAATGATCCGACCCAGGCACCATCATGACCTGCCCAGGCACCATATCCACCAG
>JAUWLJ010000219.1 GCA_030613705.1 Chloroflexota bacterium | reverse complement strand
TAGAGAGGGGGTCAGTGTTGATTTGAGTACCACCAAAGTTGGCAAAGATAAGAAATGGTCGTTCCCCTACCAGGGACTTGGCTATGCCTGGCGGCAGGAGCTGCAGGGTTCGATCGGCGGGAACGAAGTTACCTTGACCGCTAAAAAGGTGACCAGGAAGAAGACCTGGAGCTTCCCTTTCCGCGGTTATGGCTATGCCTGGACCGAGGAGATGAGCGGTGAATGTGGTCGAGATCTTTTAATTGAGCTAAAGACCACTGAGGTCAAGAAAATTCGCCGCTGGTTGTTCCCCTATTTTGGTTTTGGATACGCCTGGGTGAAGGCGGGAGAGCTATCATTGTCTCTAACCTGACACCCGAATTGTTAGCAATCAACCCTTTTAGCTGCCTGATTTAAAATCCAAAAATTCTATCGACATGAATCCAGCTCTATTCACTCTAAGGAACGGTCCATTTTCGTGTTATAGGATTTCCAAATGACGCTTTAGTTCGGAACCGAAATAAAATATGACAAACCACATCTTGCCAAGGGGAAATAATTACTATATTCTATATTTATCTTACCGATGAACGAGAAAATCCTGCCAACCCCTGCTGTTCAGCGCTTTTACGACCGCCTCGGCAGCCGCTATGATTGGTTCGAGTTCTACGAAGGACGGGCGAAGGAACGCGCTCACGAAGCGCTCGACCTTGCCCATGGTCTCCGGATTCTGAGTGTTGGCGTCGGTACCGGTAAAGATCTCGCTAAGATTATCGAAGATATAACCCCGGGAGGCATTGCTGATGGCCTGGACATCTCCCCGGTTATGCTGCACTTGACCCAGAAACGCACTGCCGCGCTGGTTTGCCAGGCGGATGCCCGCCAGCTGCCTTACGCCAGCCACAGCTTCGACCGGCTCTACGCGGCGTATGTGCTCGATTTACTGCCCTTTGCCGATTTACCTGGTCTGATCGATGATTTCTATCGGGTACTAAAATCTGGCGGGCGAATGGTGATCGCGGCTCTGACCGAAGGCGTCGACCTCCCCTCCCGGGCACTGGTCGCGGCCTGGAAGGGTGTCTTCGCTCTCAGTCCTGCCATGTGTGGTGGCTGCCGCCCGCTGGAGCTGCTCGATATCGTTCGCAAAGCTGGCTTCAAGCAGGTGGAGCGAGAAGTCATCGTGCAGCTGGGGATTCCCAGCGAGATTATCATCGCCACAAAGATATAAAGGCAATTATGGTTGAAAAAACATCTGACCTCAAACATCCCAGCGGGATCTCTCGCATTCTTTTCAGGGCTCCAATCTGGCTATACAAGTTTAATCTAGGCTGGTTGATGGGGAAGCGCGCTTTAAAGATCACCCACATCGGTCGTATAAGTGGAAAACCTCGTCATGTTGTGCTCGAAGTAGTGAAACACGAGCCGTCTAATGAGACCTACTATATTGCGGCAGGCTGGGGCGAACGCAGCGACTGGGTCAAGAACATCCGGGCAAATCCACGGGTCCAGGTCCAGGTTGGCAGGCTGAAAATGGATATGGTCGCTGAGCAGCTCACCCCAGAACAGGGCGAAGCTGTCATCCTGGATTATGCCCAGCGGCACCCAACGGCTATGAAAAGTCTGGCGCGTTTCATGGGCTACCAGCTGGATGGCAGTGAGGCCGATTTCCGTGAACTCGGTCGCCTGCTGTTGATGTTCGCATTAAAACCAGGACAACAATGAACTCAATTCTATATTTCACATTTCCCCTGGGTGTGATCTTAATCTTCTCCCTGGCCATTGGGTTAGGGGTCTTCCTGCCCCGCAGGTATAACCTCAGTTGGCGGCTATATGGTATTGGTGCCGCTTTATTCGTCTTTTCGCAAATTCTACATATTCCCTTCAACCTTCTCCTCAATAAGTTATTTGCCCCAGAAAATTGGCAACCTATATACAGTGCTGTGCTTTGGGGATTAAGCGCTGGCCTTTTCGAGGAGCTGGTTCGTTATGGGGGATTGCGCTGGTGGGCAAAGGACGCCCGCAGCTGGGCAAAAGGCGTGCTCTTCGGTTCCGGATGGGGGGGCATCGAGGCAATCTTGGTTGGCGCGATCATTCTCATCAACTACATTTACATGATCTTTCTGCGCACTCAAGATCTATCAACGATTGTTCCTCCAGAACAGCTAGCTGCCCTCCAAGAAGGGGTTAATGCCTATTGGTCCTTGGCATGGTATGATTCCATGCTGGGCGCGCTCGAGCGTATACTCGTTCTTCCTATCCAGATTTCCTTGACGATCCTTGTTTTGCAGGTTTTCATCCGCGGTCAGAGCCGCTGGTTGTGGATCGCCATTGCCTGGCACACTTTGCTCGATGCAGTCGCTGTAATCATTGTCCGCCAATGGGGAGCTTATGCGACCGAGGGCATCCTGGCAATTTTTACCTTGCTCAGTATTGGGATAATATTCGCCCTGCGTGGGGAAGAACCACGCTCAGACGATGAGGTTCAGGAGATTGTTCCCGATGATAAACACGATATTGGGCAGGTTGAATTACCGCCGATCGAAGAAAATCCAGATAATATCGACCAGACGCGCTTCACAGAATAAATAATGATAACCACCCAAAACCTGACTAAAAGATTTGACCAGATCACTGCCGTTGAAAACCTGACCCTTGAAATCCCTGAAGGAGAGGTTTTTGGCTTCCTGGGACCCAATGGCGCTGGCAAGACCACGACGGTGCGTATGCTGACCAGCCTGATCAGCCCCACCTCTGGCAGCGCAACAGTCAATGGGCACGCGATTGGCGAACGGGATATAGATATCCGGCGCAGTGTTGGATTGCTCACCGAAACCCCAGGTTGGTATGATAACTTGAGTGCTGAACGCAACCTGGAAATATACGCCAGCCTCTATGAGGTCGAGGATATCAAAGGGCAGGTCGGTAAATACCTGCGCTTTCTGGGATTGTGGGAACGCAGGCTGGATGTTACCGCAACCTTCTCGAAAGGGATGAAACAGAAGCTGGCTATCGCCCGGGCATTGCTGCATGAACCGCGCACGGTCTTTCTGGATGAACCAACAGCCGCTCTCGATCCGGAAGCTTCCCGTCTGGTGCGGGAATTCATCCTGGAGATCAAGCAGCAGGGACGAACGATATTTATCTGCACACATAATTTGGATGAAGCCGAGCGCCTCTGTGACCGGATAGCCGTGTTCAAAACCCGATTATTGGTTCTGGATTCACCGGCCAATCTTCGCAGGCAAGTCTTCGGGCGCAAAGTGGTTTTCCATCTACTGCAGGCGGATCAGGCCTTGGTGGAAAAAATAATCCAACTCCCACAGGTCACGGAAGCAAAGCTTATCGATCATAAGATCGTAGCAACAATCGATGACCCGGAGAAGCACAACCCCGAGATAATTCGCCTCTTGGTAAGTGAGGGGGCCGACGTGCAGTTTGTCGGAGAACTGCGCCGATCGCTGGAGGACGTTTATCTGCAATTGGTGAAGAATGCTTGAGTATGCGGTAAGCTAAATAATTCCCTCAAGTGACCTGGCCATCAAAAATAAAATTTTGAGATCTTTGTAAATTCTCAGTTAATCAATACAAGGTAAGCGATGAAAAAAATCCAAACCATTATCCGCAAAGAATGGTCTGAAGTGTTCAAGAACAGGATGGTGCTTTTTACCGTCGCCTTTCTCCCCCTGTTATTGACCGCCATCCCTCTTGGTATCATCTATGCCACCAGCTCGAGCGCTGAATTCGCTGGTGCATCCAGCGAGATACCGGGTGAAATCAATGCGTTTTGCCCGTCTGATTTCAGCGGAGGAGATTGTTTTCAGGTATTTATCGTCAGCCAATTCATGATCATGTTCATGATCATTCCCCTTGCCATTCCAGCTTCAATTTCCTCCTATTCGATCGTGGGAGAGAAAGTCAACCGCAGCCTGGAGCCTTTATTGGCGACCCCGATCACGACCACTGAGCTGCTGATCGGAAAAAGCCTAGCCGCCATCATCCCAGCCCTGGCAGCCACCTGGATTGGATTCACCATCTTTATCCTGGGAACCTGGATCATAATCGCCAACCCGGAGATTATCGGCTACTTTCTGGATGGGCGCTGGTTGATCGCCATCTTTGTTATTGGTCCCCTGATGGCGCTCTCTGCGGTCAGCTTCAGCATCATCATCTCCTCGCGAGTGAATGACCCGCGCGTGGCAGAACAGGTATCGATGATCATCATTCTCCCGGTGTTGGCAGCATTTTTTGGCCAGATGGCAGGTATCATCACCCTGAATATAACCTTCATGTTGGCCAGCGTGATTGTGCTGGCGTTGGTCGATGCCGTGTTGGTTTTCTTTTCAATCCGCCTCTTCCAACGCGAGACGATCATCACCCGCTGGAAATAAAAAAAACCAAGAACAACATAATGACCGCAACATTTAATATATTACTCACCATTCTGTTTCTGATCTATTCGCCAGGAAATAGTCTTCAAGAAGATCAACTCCAAATACGGATGAGAAAGAATTGGGGATTCTCCTCCGGCACAGGCAAGATCCAAGGGACTTTCACGATTATCTCCAGTGGACCTGATGATGTATCCCGGGTAGTCTTCTACATGGACGATCATGTTCTGGGAGAGGTGACCGAAGAGCCCTTCAACTTCCAATTCAACACTGATAATTACTCCCTTGGGCCTCACCGCCTGTACGCCCTTGGTAACACAAATGGGGGTAAAGAGTTATCCTCAAATATCCTGCAAGTTGAATTTGTCT
>JAUWLJ010000118.1 GCA_030613705.1 Chloroflexota bacterium | reverse complement strand
CCCAGGCGGTCCACCGATCTTAATCGGTGGAAACGGGCTTAGGCGTACTTTACCTCTCACGGCGCGTTATGCCCAGGAATGGAACGCGCTGATGAGCACACCTGAAAACTTCGCAGAGCTCAACCAACACCTGGATGGATTGCTCGCTGACCAATCCCGACAACCCGCTGAGGTGCGCCGTTCGATGATGGTAGGCTGCATTTTCGCCAACGATGAAGCACAATTGCAGGAACGTGTCGCAGACCGTACGGGTGGTGCACGCACCGCAGATGAGCTGCGACAGCGAGGTGTCATTGTCGGCACAGCTGATCATATGGTCGCACAGCTCAACCAGCTGGTCGAGGCAGGTGTCCAGCGAGTCATGCTGCAATGGATAGATCTTGATGATCTCGACGGTATTGAAACCATCTCCCAGAAAGTTCTCCCGCAGCTTGCTGGGTAGAAGGGTTCTATCAAGCTGCAATGTTTATGATTCAAAATTCGTGATTAACGAAAATCTGATCTCTGAAGGTGTGAAATTAGTTGATGTTTAAAAATCGAATTAAAATTCTCTCGGCGCTGACTATACTAGTTGGCTTTAGCTTGGCATGTGAATCCTTTTCAGCGATAAGCCGCGATTATGATGAAGCTCGCAGCACCGCAGGCGCGATCGCCACCCAGGCTGATCAGATCATCACCCAGGCCAAAGGTATCGCCACTCAGTTCGGTGACAGCGAGGCATTTGGTACTGCGCGGGCATTTGCCACTCAACAGGGACCCGCGGTTGTCGCCACTGGTCAAGCCTTCGCAACCCAAGCCTACCAAAAAGGCTATCTACAGACAGTTGAAGCTTTGGTCACCCAGGGATCAAGCGAATTATTGCCTACCTTCCAGGCTGTCGCAACCCAATATCTTTTCCCTGCTCCCCCTCCAGATGATATCCCCATCATCACTATAGGAGAAGTGACCAATCTATTCACCAATCAAGCCACTGTTTCATATTTTGTGGATCTCGATCTGCCATTAGTGGTTGATTTTTATCAGGACTTAATGCCTGAACTAGGTTGGATAGACGTAACCGACGAAAACTCGATCTTGGCCGAGGCAGCGATAATGAAGTTTTTCAAACCGGAGCGGGTTGCCACAGTGACCCTGACGTCAAATCCACTCAACCAACAGACGGTCGTTTTAATCACCATTACAAGTCAATAATCCATATGAGTCTGACAGAATTCTTCAATCCCAACACAGTAGCTGTTATCGGCGCATCTACCAATCCCAAGAAATTGGGTTACGCGGTGCTCGAGAATCTGGTGGTAGGGGGTTACGCCCAGGTAGGTAAAATCTATCCTGTGAATCCGACCGCGAAAGAGATCCTCGGTCTGCAAGCATACCCGTCGGTGCAGGAGATCCCGGGTTCAAGTGACTTGGCAGTGATCGTGATCCCATACAAGTATGTCCCAGAAGCCCTGCGCACCTGCGGTGAAAAAGGGATCCCGGCCGTGATCGTGATCAGTGCTGGCTTTCGAGAGGCCGGCAGAGAAGGATTTGAGCGAGAATTAGAGCTGATCGAGATCGGCAACAAGTACGGCATTCGTCTGATCGGACCAAACTGCTTAGGCGTGATCGATACTTTTACACCGCTTAACGCTTCTTTCTCCGCCGGCACCCCTCCCAGTGGACCCATGGCTTTCATGTCTCAGTCAGGAGCGTTAGGCACTGCGGTCCTGGATATCTCCCTGGCTGGTCGCCTGGGATTATCGAAATTTGTCAGCTTGGGCAACAAAGCGGATGTAGACGAGATCGATTTGTTGAAAGCCTGGGGAGATGACCCACATACCAGTGTGATCTTGATCTACAGTGAGGGGATGTCAAATGGCCAAGAGTTTATCAAGACCGCCAGGAAGGTGACAGCTAAAAAACCAGTGGTTGCGATTAAGTCAGGTGTTACTCAATCTGGTTCACGTGCTGTTTCTTCACACACAGGGTCTTTAGCGGGTTCCGAGCAGGCTTACCATGCTGCGTTTCTCCAAGCCGGTGTACTGCGTGCAGAATCGATGCAATCTTTGTTTGATGCCGCCCTGGCGCTTGGATACCAGCCTCTCCTGCAAGGCGATCGGATTGCGATCATCACCAATGCCGGTGGTCCAGGAATTTTGGCCACAGATGCCCTTGAACGTTCAGGTTTATCCCTGGCTCGCTTCGAGAATGAGACAATAACGACTCTGGCACAATACCTGCCAGATGCAGCAAGTGCTGCCAACCCAGTTGATGTCCTGGGGGATGCACGGGCTGATCGCTACAGCCATGCCTTGCAAACCGTCGTTGCTGATCCGAACGTAGATGGTCTTTTGGTAGTGCTGACCCCCCAGGCAATGACCGAAATTGAAGCCACCGCGGATGCGATTGGCAGCCTTTCGAAAACAACCGATAAACCAATTATCACCAGCTTTATGGGAGAAGCGATGGTTAAGCCCGGCGTGACCCGTCTTGAGGCTTACCGGGTACCCAATTATCCATTTCCTGAACGCGCGGCCCTGGCTTTTAAAGCCATGTCGGATTACCGCCAGGTGCTCTTGCGCCCAACCCCAGAGTATGTTGAGTTTGATGTCGATCGACAAACAACTCGCCAGGTGTTCGATCGAGTCCGTGAGCAGAGACGCCTCTCGATTGGCGACTCTGAAGCCCGCCAGATATTAACGGCCTACGGTCTCCAAATCCCGCGATCCGAGATCGCAGCAACTCCTGACGAGGCAGTCGAGATTGCCAACCAGATTGGTTACCCGGTCGTGCTGAAGATCGCCTCACCTGATATCCTGCACAAAACCGATGTTGGCGGTGTCAAAGTTGGACTCAGCAACGCTGAGCAGTTGCGAGATGCCTACGAGCTGATGGTATACCGGGCCCACCGTTACCTCCCTCAAGCCCACCTGTGGGGCTGCCTGGTCCAGCAAATGGTGCCTGCTGGTGGTCAGGAAATTTTGGTTGGTATGAATCGCGATCCGCAGTTTGGACCTTTAGTCACCTTCGGTCTCGGCGGCATATATGTCGAGACGCTGAAAGATGTCACCTTCCGCATCGCCCCCTTCTCAGTCCAATCAGCGGAAAAGATGTTGACTGAGATCCGCGCCCGCGCAATTTTAGATGGGGTGCGCGGCGAGCCGCCAGTGGACAAAGCTGCCATCGTGGATACCTTATTGCGGATCGGTCAGCTGGTCCAGGATTTCCCCGAGATATTAGAACTGGACATCAACCCGCTTATGGTTTATCCCCAGGGCCAGGGCGCCATAGCGATCGACATGCGTTTGGTCCTCAGCAAGTAAGGAGAATGTCTGTGAAATCTATCTATGTCACCTCTCTGGAAAGGTATTCTGGTAAAACCGCGATCTGCCTGGCATTGGGAAAACACTTACAGGCGGATGGTTTCAGCGTTGGTTATCTTAAACCACTCAGCCTGCAACCCTGGCGAGTGTCCGGACGGATCGCCGATGAAGATGCCGCGTTTGTGAAGGAGATATTAGGATTGGATGTGGACCCCTGGCAGCTTTCACCGGTCGTGGTCACTCCGGAATTCCTGCTCCAGCATCTCAGTGGCGCAGGGGAAACAGGTTTAATGGAGCAGGTAAAATCAGCAGTTGAATCCACAGGCCGCGGGAAAGATGTGCTGCTGCTTGAAGGTGGAGCCAGTTTGCGGGAAGGACACGCCGTCTCGCTGCCGACTCCGGATGTCGCCCGAGAATTGAGCAGCCATGTGCTGGTGACCGTGAAATACCGCTCTGACATTCGAGTGCTGGATGACACCCTGTCTTCCAAAGTCCGCTTGGGTGACCTGCTGAGCGGGGTGGTGATCAACCGTGTTCCACAAGAAGCAGCAGATTTCATTCATAAATTAGCCATCCCGTATCTGGAAAAGCGCGGCATCCCTGTGCTCGGCGCTCTCCCGGAGAAGCGCAGACTGGCAGCCCTGACCGTTTCAGAATTAATCGAAGTTTTAAGCGCGGAAATGCTCACTGAGAGCAGCGACCTGGAAGCAATGGTGGAAACGCTTACAATTGGTGCGATGACTGCTGATGCCGCTCTCCATCGCTTCCGCGAGTATACAAACAAAGCGGTTATTACTGGCGGTGACCGCACGGATATCCAATTAGCTGCCTTAGAGACATCGACCACCTGCCTGATCTTGACCGGCAACCTGCAACCGAGCCCATTGATCGTCAAGCAAGCCGAGGATTTTGGCGTGGCAGTCCTCCTGGTACGAGAAAACACCATGGAAACCGTGGAAGCCATCGAACAAATCTTCGGAAAAACCCGTTTAGGTCAACCGGATAAACTGGCAGAGTTTGAAGGTATATTTGCAGAAAACATGGATTTTGACCGTCTCTACCAGAGATTTGAGTTATCGCGCCCTTGAACCAGCTTGATCCAATACCAATTACGAAAGGTCTGGCAGGTAATCTCCATAAATATAATTGATTGACCACATATTCTTGATAAATCACTCTGCTGATTTAATGAAGAGGTAAACCATGAATGTCTCCGAAGCCATCCGCATGAAACGTGCCGTCCGCCAATTCAAAGACCAACCACTTCCTGAGGAGATCATCGACAACATCCTGAACGCCGGGAGGCGGGCGCAATCCTCTAAGAATACCCAGCCCTGGTCGTTTATCGCCATCCAGGACAAAACGACCCTTAAAACGCTCTCCGAATGCGGCACCTTCGCGGGTCACCTGGCTGGGGCAGCACTGGGAGTCGCGATCCTGACTCCTGATCCGGCAGAGCGCTTTAGTATTATGTTTGACGCTGGCCAGGCAGCTGCCTATATGCAGCTGGCAGCCTGGGAATTGGGAGTCGGCTCCTGCCTGGCAACGATTTACGAGTACGAACCTGCCCGCCAATTGCTGGGCTACCCAAGTGAAATGCATCTCTTCATCGCTATCTCTTTTGGCTACCCGGTGGACCATGCTTACCTGACAACCCTCCCGCAGAAGGGCGGTCGGCGATCCATGGAAGATATCGTTCACTGGGATAGATGGTGAGTGCTTGAAAACATTTTACAGCGATCGATTCCATTTCCCCCTTCCACCTGAGCATCGCTTTCCGCTCGACAAGTACAGGCGTCTTCGTAAGGCGATCATGAAAGAGCAGGTCGTCCCCAATCGAAATCTACTTGTTCCAGATCCAGCCAATGACGATCAAATCCGTTTTGCACACAGTGCGGATTACCAGGAGCGAGTGGTGAGGGGTGAGCTCAGCGGTAAAGAGATCCGCCGCATCGGTTTCCCCTGGTCGCCAGAGCTGGTTGAGCGATCTCGCCGGTCAGTTGGCGGCACAATCGCCGCCTGCCGTGCTGCGCTGCAAGAAGGTGTTGCGGTCAACCTGTCAGGTGGGACGCATCACGCCCATTCAAATTTCGGCAGCGGTTTTTGCCTGCTCAATGACTGCGCCATTGCGGCGAGGGTTATCCAGGCCGAAGGTCTAGCACACCGAGTTGTCGTCCTGGACTGCGATGTGCACCAAGGGGACGGTACCGCAGCCATTTTCTCGTCCGATCCAACCGTATTCACCTTTTCCATCCATGGGGCAGGCAACTTCCCCTTCCATAAAAAAGCGAGCGACCTGGACTTGGCATTGGAGGATGGCACCTCCGACCAGGAATATCTGCAAGCCTTGGATAAGGGGTTAGCGCAAACCTTCACCCGCTTCAAAGCCGCCGATCTGGCGATCTACCTTGCCGGCGCTGATCCCTACTTTGATGACCGGCTGGGCCGACTGGCTCTTTCAAAAGAAGGGCTAACCAGGCGAGACCAGCTTGTCTTTCACTACTGCCAGAAAGCTGGTCTGCCGGTGGCGATCGTGATGGCTGGCGGCTACGCCCGGGACATGGCAGATACCGTTGATATTCATCTAAAAACCGTTGGTCTGGCGGCCAAGATGGCAGATTCAATCCAATCAAAATCGTATGCTCATTAATTGGCTGAGGGCGATCGTACTCACTCTGGTATTTATTTTTTTCAGCGTTAACCCACCCTCGATTCTGGGTGTGGCATCCACCAACCATACCGAATCTTTCTACAATCCGACAGTCCAGTTGATGCTCGATCAGGTCGATCAGGGGGAAATCTACTCCCTGACTGGCGATCTGAGCGGGGAATGGCCGGTGACTATTAATGAGCAGCCCTATACCCTCAACACACGCCACGCTCTGAGTGGCGAGCCTAATCAAAAAGCCGCCGAGTATTTATACGAGTATTACCAGGCCTTAGGCCTGGATACCTCATACCAGAATTTCACCTATCAAGAACAATTGCTTTCCAATGTAGTTGCCCAAAAAACCGGCACTGTTTTTCCCGGACGGGTATTCATGATCACCAGTCATTTCGATGACGTTCCGGTCACCCCACCTGCACCGGGGGCGGACGACAACGCCAGCGGAACAGTCGCCGTCATGCTGGCAGCCAGCATCCTCAATCAGTATGAATTCGGATGTACGCTGCGCTTTGTCAACTTCAATGCAGAAGAATATGGCATGATCGGCAGCCAGGATTATGCCCAGCAGGCGTACTGCGTTGGAGAAGATATTCGCGGCGTCTTGAACCTGGATATGATCGCCTGGAACACAACCGACAGTGCACCCGAAATGGACCT
>JAUWLJ010000112.1 GCA_030613705.1 Chloroflexota bacterium | reverse complement strand
CCGAAACCAACCATGATTCAAAGGGCTTGTGACCCATAAGATTGCCTTTCCAAACCTGACAAGGTTTGTTTTTGATCCGTCCAGGTCTTTGCGAGTTGCACCCTAGCTCTATGCATGCGACTCTTTACTGCACTGATAGTTAGATCTAAGGCACTCGCTATTTCTTCGTATGAAAACTCATACCAATAAAACATAATCATTGCCGCTCTATCTGTTTCGCTGAGGACATTCAAGAGTGAACGTACTCGATTTTGCTGTTCATTCTCAAAGAGTGATGCTTCCGGATTAGGTCCAGGATCTGGTATATCGAGAAATGGATTATCCTCAAAGTGAGTAATGTTCAAACGTTTTCGGCGGAGCTGATCTATACAATAATGAGCAGCAATCGATAATAACCAGGTTGAAAATGATCGTTTTCTATCAAAGGTCTTCATTGCTTTATAAGCACGGATGAAAGTCTCTTGTGCTGCATCCTCAGCTTCGTAAGGATCTCCTAACATGCGATAGCATAAGTTGTATACAGCAACCTGGTATGCATCCACTAATTCTGTGAATGCTTGCGTATCTCCTTTTTGAGCCAGAATTAACTTTTCCGATTCCTCTTCCGGCACTGCATTGCTCCCGTTGACCATACCAATTATTAGGGTGACTACCATAATCATAGCAGTCACTTTTTCTCACTCTAATTAAGTATACGTGGATTTTTAGGAAAAGTTGCATGAAGTAAGATCGGTCTTGGTTATGTCATTGACCATATTAAACTTATATAATGCTGTTACAAAATTAATAATCCCGCCAAGGAAAATCTTGGCGGGATTATTAATAAAACTACTGGAATTCTTGTTAATCTGCAGCTATGGGAGGTGGTGTCGCTCCTACACTATCTTCAGATAGAGCTTCTGCGAGAATTGTTTCTTCCAGCTCTTCCTCTTCTTGGAGCACATCTTCCAGCTCTTCCTCATCAAAGCGACCGGGAACAAATCCTGTCCCAGCTGGGATTAATTTACCGATAATAACATTCTCTTTCAATCCGTACAGGTCATCCTCAGAAGCTGCAATAGCTGCTTGAGCAAGCACCTTGATCGTGTGCTGAAACGATGAAGCAGATAGGAAAGATTCGGTACTTAGAGAAGCTTTAGTAATACCCAGCAAGACTTCAATGTATCTGGCAGGTTGGAGATTTTCACCCAAAAGGCGCTCATTTTCTTTTTTTAATTTAAGGTAATCCAAGAGATCTTCCGGTAATAACTTCGTGTCTCCAGGATGAGTGATTTGAACCTTGGACATCATCTTTCGGATTATGACCTCAAAGTGCTTATCGTTGATGTTCTGCCCTTGGGAACGATATACTTTTTGAACTTCGGAAAGCAAGTATTTCTGGCACTCTAACCGACCTTGAATTCGCAAGATTATGTGTGGATTCAACGATCCTTCGGTCAATGGCTGCCCCGGTTCAACATGATCACCACTCTTAACCAGTAAGCGGGAATTACTAGGAATCTCATACTCCTCTTCTTGCCGAACTTCATATGAAACGATAACTTTTTCGTTTTCATTGTCATCCGTTGGCTCAACGCGAACCTTACCAGCATTCTGAGCTGTAATCGTTGCCTCTTCAAGGCTTGCGAGAATTTCACCTTTTTTGACTTCACCCCCATCCTTGACAGTGATTGTGTACCCGGCAGGAAGATCATATTCTTCGCTGATCATTTCGCTGTGTTCAACACGGACAACTCTTAAATCACTATATCTGTCAGATTGCTCCACGAAAGCGGCTCCGGCTATTTCAGTGACAACAGCTTCGCCTTTGGGAGTCTTGCGCGCTTCGAAAAGCTCTTCTACACGTGGTAAACCAGTCGTGATATCTCCAACGGCAGCAACACCACCAGTATGGAAAGTTCGCAGAGTCAACTGAGTCCCGGGTTCACCAATTGATTGAGCCGCAACAATACCTACCGCGGAACCGACCTCAACCAGTTTGCCTCGTCCCAAATCCTTGCCATAACATTTTGCACAGATTCCATGACCCAACTGGCAGGTCAAGGGTGAGCGGACGAGAACCTCATCTATATCCGCGTCAGTGATGCGTCGTACTTGATCCTGGTTAATCATCTCATCACGATCGACCAAAACCTCACCTGTACTTAGATCAATGACCGGTGCAGCAGCATAGCGAGCATAAATCCGATTGCCCATCGATTGTCCAGCAATATCATCAGATTTTCTGATGGTCAACCCTTCGAGGGTTTCGCAATCCTCGTCATTGATAATCACATCCTGGGCAATATCGACCAGGCGGCGAGTCAAATAGCCAGCATCAGCTGTTCTCAGTGCTGTGTCTGCAAGACCTTTGCGGGCACCATGAGTGGATATGAAGTATTCAAGTGCTGTCAAACCCTCACGGAAGTTTGATCGGATTGGAAGTGGAATGATACGACCAGAAGGATCAGCCATCAAACCGCGCATTCCCGCCAACTGGGAAATTGGCTGGTACCCACCTTTTGTGGCACCCGAATTTGCCATCGTAGCCAAATTACCATTCGGGTCCAGCGTCTTTTTAACGCTATCAGATAGATCAATGGTGGTTTTTTGCCAGATCTCGATCAGCCGTTCATTCTGCTCATGCTCTGTAAGTAAACCCCGGCGAAAGTCTCGCTGGATCCCTTCAGCCTGTTGCAAAGAATCTGCAATGATCTCACCCTTTTCCTCTGGTATGGTGATATCAGATACAGCCAATGTGATACCAGATTGGGTGGCATATGCAAACCCAATATCCTTAATCTTGTCAGCGACTTCAGGTGTACCAGCCTCTCCAACGATCTCATGTAACTCGGCCACTAAATCTTTCAGGCCACCTTTATCTAATACCTGATTTACGAACTGGACCTCTTCTGGCAAAACCTGATTGAAAAGCACGCGGCCAATAGTTGTATCGATTAAACGAAATTCCGGCTCAGCTAGGCGAGTACCTTCATCATCATACCAAGTCGAAGAGTAAAGCTTGATTTTTGTATGCACTTCAACCTGGTCTAATTGATAAGCCATTTCGACTTCATCCATTGTCCCAAAGATACGCCCATCACCTGGATGTTTTTTATCAGCACCCTCGGTAGTCAGATAGTAGACGCCTAAGACAATATCTTTTGATGGACTGATGATAGGTTCACCATCGGCCGGTTTAAGCAAATTGCGAGAAGAAAGCATTAACTGGCGGGCTTCCCAAACAGCTTTCTGAGATAAGGGTACATGAACGGCCATCTGGTCCCCATCGAAGTCAGCATTGAATGCAGTGGTCACAAGTGGGTGTAATTGAATTGCACTGCCTTCAATCAGTGTTGGTTCAAAAGCCTGGATACCCAATCGATGGAGAGTTGGGGCACGGTTGAGCAATACTGGTCTCTCTTTGATCACCTCTTCCAAGACTTCCCACACTTCTGGACGGTTGCGTTCTATGAAGCGTTTCGCACCACGTACATTAGCTGCATAATTGTGTGATACCAGGCGAGAGATTACAAACGGCCGGTATAATTCGAGCGCCATACTCTTTGGTAAACCGCATTGGTCAAGTTTCAAATTAGGTCCGACCACGATTACAGATCGTCCTGAATAATCAACTCGTTTTCCAAGAAGATTTCTACGGAAACGACCTTTCTTTCCCTTGAGCATATCGCTGAGCGATTTCAGCTCCCTTCGTCCTCGTCGGGAGAGTGCTTTACCTCGTTGAGAATTGTCGATCAACGAATCTACTGCTTCTTGGAGCATGCGCTTTTCATTGCGGACGATCACATCTGGTGCACCTAACTCTAAGAGACGTTTTAAACGATTATTGCGATTGATTACCCGGCGATACAAATCGTTCAGGTCGGATGTCGCAAATCGACCCCCATCAAGTTGAACCATGGGGCGTAAATCGGGCGGGATCACCGGTAGGACTGCAAGAATCATCCATTCGGATTGGTTCCCGGATCGGCGAAACGCTTCGACTACTTTTAATCGCTTGGTTGCCTTCTTCCTTTTCTGCTTACTTCGGGAGGTGCGGACTTCGTTCCAAAGCTCTTCGGAAAGTTTATCGAGATCAATTCTCCGTAAAATATCATAAAACGCTTCTGCACCCATATCTGCTCGGAATACCTGCCCCCAGCGCGACTTCAATTCCCTGTATCGGTTTTCACCCATAAAGGTGAGCGGTCGAAGTTCAATTAGTTCATCGCGCAAGCGAGTATTCTGATCTCGAGCTGCAGCAGCTTCATCTTCATGCTGATTGCGAAGGGCTTCCAAATCCAAATCTGCCTGAGCGCGAATGCTCTCAAGTTCTAGATCTACTTGATCGAGTTCCACTTGCTTCTGTTCTTTTAATCCACCCTCCAAACCCTCCAACTGGTCTTTTACGATCTTTTGAACTTTGGAGATGTGCTTGGTGGCGATGGTTTCATTCGCTTTAACAACAACTATCTCTGTATCCGGGAAGTGAATTGCGGCTCGCGGCTTCGAGCCCATATCCTCTTGTATATTCTGATCAAGCCTTTGTCCCGCCTTGATGATCGGATCTAGTTTTTCGGCAATGACCTCATCGAATTTCGCTTCAATCTCTTTTTTTCGTTCTTCCAGCTCTTGTACGCGATTATCTCGTCCAATCTTTACTTCATTAATCTTGGAATTGATCTGTTCAATCTGTTCTTGTTCAACAGCAGAGATCTTATCTTCGAGACGTTTCAACGCCTTTTGTCGGGCTTCTTCATCAACATAGGTGACTACATATTGGGCAAAATAAAGAACACGGTCCAGATTGCGGCGAGAAATATCAAGAAGCAATCCTAAATATGAGGGGACTCGCCGTGTATACCATACGTGAGCCACCGGAGCAGCTAAATCGATGTGCCCCATTCGTTCTCGACGAACGGAAGAACGCGTGACCTCTACCCCACACTTGTCACAAACGATACCTTTGTAGCGAATATTCTTGTACTTTCCACAGTAGCACTGCCAATCGCGGGTTGGACCGAAAATAGCCTCACAAAATAACCCATCTTTTTCCGGTCGCAGGCGCCGATAATTAATTGTCTCAGGTTTGAGCACCTCACCATATGACCAACTTCGAATTGTCTCTGGTGAAGCCAAACTGATGCGGAGAGAGGTTAACCCTTTGGTTTCCACTCGTGAGCCTCCTTTATTACTCTTCTAATTACATAAATCCAATAAAGGCAACAATTCCCCCATACAGCAAAGTATTCAAGCTGTTTATCACCTGAAACGGGTTATATCCAATGATCTAAGGGAATAAATTGATTAAGTATTTTATTTAATAACCAAACCAAAACTAGCGATTGAGACTCTCTCTCAAACGCTCACAGCGTGTTGTCATCTCGTTATTCAACATGTGCCAGAATTATACTTATCATTGTCCAGTTTCGTCAAGGTATATTTCCAATATTTACTTGACATTTAGAAGATACTAATAATCATTTTTTCAGCGATGAAGGTCAAGATTTGGATATGTTTTCCCATGAACCAGATCCAAAACATACTCTTCATGCAAAAATGACCAAGGAAATCCGACTTGGAAATCTGAGAGATCACCAATTTCAAGCAATTGATCTGGAGAGAGTTTGAAATCGAGAACTCCCAAATTATCATTAATCTGGTCGAGTGTCCTGGCACCAATTATCGGAATTATTTGAGATTTATCTTGTTGTTGCCTTACCCAATTGATCGCGACTTGAGACGGGGAGCGACCAATCTTATCAGCAATTTCGACAACTTTATCCGCAACTGCCATCCGATCTTCGCTCGCACTCTCATATCTTTTGTCCACCTTGATGTCACGGTATTTACCGGTTAATACTCCCCCACCTAACAACCCCCACGCAGTAACTCCAACGTCCTCTTCTTTGGCCATCGGAAATAACTCTCGTTCTGGATCGCGTCGTGTTAGGTTATAAGGGACCTGAATAGCCACGACAGGTGATAGAGATTGTAAATCCGCCAGCATGTTCGCCTTCGCCACAATATAAGCAGGCGTATCTGAGAAACCAATATAATGTACTTTTCCATCTCTGATGAGATCATCTAACCCACGCATCACTTCCCGAACGGAGGTTGTGTAATCCCACATATGCAAGTAAAGAAGGTCGATGTAATCCGTATTTAACCTTTCAAGGCTCGCTTCGACGGATCGCATCAAGTTTTTACGATTATTTCCACCAGCATTTGGGTCCATGGAGTTCGCCTCTCGGGATCGTAGAGTGTACTTGGTTGCGATAACAAAATAATCCCGGTCTGAAGCTACAAACTCACCAACATATTTTTCACTAGTCCCTTCTGTGTAATTACAAGCTGTATCAATAAAATTTCCTCCGGCCTCGGCAAAGGCTTCAAAGATTTTCTGGCTCTCCATTTTTGATGCTCCCCACCCCCAATCTTCTCCAAAGGTCATTGTTCCAAGGGAGAGCTCCGATACTCGCAACCCACTTCTACCTAATAGCTTGTATCTCATAACAATCTCCTTTATTCTGTAAGTGGAAATTCACGATCATTACTGTCGATATCACTAGTTTCTAACCAGATCGATTCATTCTTACTTAATTATCTCCCGGTACGTTATCAAGGCTCCAGCAACTCAATCAAACCAGATGAGATATATTTCTCCATAATGGTTGAAATTATTTTATCAATGTTAGCGTAAATCATTTTCTGGGTCGTTTGATCCCCCTTCTTAGATTAACTACGCAATTACTGGTTTTAAGTTCCGGCTTGGTTTTGATGGAGAGGGATTT
>JAUWLJ010000021.1 GCA_030613705.1 Chloroflexota bacterium | reverse complement strand
GCCTAATCCAGTTCCCTCTCCAATCGGTTTGGTGGTGAAGAATGGTTCGAAGATATGCGGGATCACTTCTGGTGAGATACCCATGCCTGTATCACCAACCGTGATAGAGATCCACTCTCCCGCCGGGAGATATGGGCTCGGAGGAATATCCCCCGGTTTCAATATCAGGCGATTGATACTGAAACTTAACACTCCTCCGTCTGGCATCGCATCTCGAGCATTAATTGCCAGGTTCATTAGGACTTGCTGCAGGCGAGTCGGATCTGCGTGAACTGGGTAAGCCCCAGGCTCGGATTTAAATTCAAATCGGATCGTTTCGGGGAGCACTCGCACGAGGAGTTTGTCAAATTCCTTGATGAACGGAAAAAGATCAAGAGTGATTTGTTCCATCACAGATTGCCGGCTGAAATCTAAGATCTGCCTGATCAAACTTGCTGCGCGCTGCACCTGCTGCTGGATGATCGCTAATCGTTCAAGCCCAGCAGAATTTAAAGCCAGATCTTTTCTTAACAGATCGCTATAAACCAAAATGGTGGCCATAATATTGTTAAAATCATGCGCGATGCCAGCAGCTAATTGCCCAACTGTAGCCAGGCGGTCCTGCATCTGGATTCGGGATTGATTGTGGCGATCGAGGGTAACATCGCGCAGCATCAGTATCCAATGGCGTTGTTCACCTCCCAGAGCGCGCGTCTCTATTTCAAAAGTTCTCGGACGTCCATGATCAATGTTGATTTCAACAGGATGTGGATCATCACAGTGCTCGATCAATTCACTTATGGAATAGGGTCCTAACTGGTTCAGGCCGGTGCTGAAATCGTTGATCCCAAAGAGAGTAAGGATCTCACTGCCATATGTATTAACCACTACCGGATGATATTCTTTGTTCAATAATAAAACCCCTACTGGCAATCGCTCAACTAAATTCGATAATCGTTCTTGTTCTCGCTCCAGCATTTCTACCAAGTGCTGAACTTGTTCATATCGACCAACGTTGCTCAAAGCCACTCCCACCTGGTGACATATCGCTTGGATTAGCTCTAGATGATCTCGGGAAAAAGCTGCTACTTCATGATGGAATAAGCAGAAAACCCCCATCAGCCGCTCACCATGAACGATTGGTGAACCCAGCATTGAACGCATACCATCCTGCCATCCAGGGATATCATCGTAACGGTCATCTTCAGTGATATCCGCAATATTGACCGCTTTAAAGTTTAATCCAATCCATCCAGGCAAACCTTCTCCCATGCTGATATCTACCGGAAGATTTATTTTCTCCGATCCCCGCCGGTTCGCCTGATACACCTTCTGCCAGCGGAGTTTATTCTCCTCAGGAAGATGGATAAAAGCCATGCCAAGTGAACCGCCTAAAGCTTGGCAGGTCAATCTGATCGCCCGGTCTAATATTTCATCAGAGTCCAGGCTGGGAGCTAATTCCCTACCAATATCATATACCAGGCTCAGATGACGTTCCTCTGTCGCTATGGCTTCATATAAACGCGCATTCTCTATCGCGATCGCAGCTTGGTCACCTAATAACCGCAGCATCCTGATATCAGATTCCGATAATGCTCCTGGCTGCGTGTGAGATACATTCATCACACCAACTACCCGATCACCGATCTTTAAAGGTAAACCGATGATTGAACCTGTCCAAGAACCTGGCATCCCAACATACAGAGGATGGGAGCGAAAATCAGATACGAGAATTGGATTCCCGGATTGCGCAACGGTCATTGTCAAACCGTCGGATCGAGGATTCGAAAACGGTTGACTCCTTTTGCCATCCCCCCAAAGGGCGGTCCCAAAGATGAGTTTGGACCCGTTCTCGGATTGATACAGGAAAATGTGACAATTTCTCATCCCAGGGACTAAGTCCAGCGCACATTGCGCGATCGTATCGAGCACTTCCTTTAAATCTAGGCTGGCAGTTAAGGTCAAACTTGCCTGTCGTAAATTTTCCATTTGAGCGATATTTCTCATCTCCCCCAGCTTTCTTGCGCTGATGTCCTCAATAGTGCCATCAATCCAGGATCCTTCTCCCGATTGATCACCTTCGATAAGCCTGGCATTGATCGAAGCCCAAAAACTTATACCCTCAATTTCCTTCAATTGGATTTCTACTCCATTTACTGTACCCCTCAACTCTATATCATGAAGAAACTCATTCCAATCACTTGGATTCAGGTAAAGGTCTTGCATTTCTATCCCCAACAAATCTTCTATCGTTCCATACCCGAAGATTTCCAGGAATTCGGAATTTGCCAGCAGGAATTTTCCTGGTGGATCACATGTAATTCGGAAAATGCCCAGGGGGATATTCTCGACAAGTGATTGAAAATCCATCTCGCTCTCTATCTGCTGTCCTTGGTGGGAGTTCAATATCAAAACTGATTTCGGCATTCCCCACCATTTAATAGAATGTAATTATCTTCAGCCATCAATTAAGATGGCAGGGCTTTGATTATAGTCATACAATTATCGAATCGATATCAAAAACCCTAACTATAATGTTATCTTCAGCTATCAGAATTGATAAGGTAAGATTCAGGTCGAATCAATCCATGATTCAGACCAATTCTTTCACCAAATATAAATCCCCACGCTGAAACCCACGCCCCAGGTAATATTGATGGGTTCCTACTGCGGCGATCACAGCCAACCGGCTGTATCCCATCTCACGTGCTATCATTTCCGCTTCTTCCAGCAAAGATGTCCCCAATCCGGTATGCTGGGCTGTCCCGACTTGCTTTTGACCAACCTCCAATGATTGCCCGTATACATGAACTTCGCGAATGATCGCCGCATGGTCTAAATCAGGCAAACCAGAATCAGGCGATTTCGAACCTGGGAGAGAGAGACGGAGAAAGCCGACCAGTTTATCATCGGCAGTGCTATAGGAGATAAAATGCTCTTCCACCTCTCCGCTGGAGTAAACCAGATCATCGCGCTGAAGTTCGCTTGGGCTAATAGTTTCTTTTCTCACTTCGCGACAGCGCACACATTGACAGCGCGTACCGCGCTTTTTCATCTCTGCCTGGATATCCTGACGCAAGCTTGTGCGTTTATTCCCCGCAACCACATTCGTTGAAGGGATATCCCGGATTACCCGGTTCACCCGGCAGTAACGAGGGATGCTGGTTTTGATGCCTGCAATGAGGTCGATCAATTCACTCGTTGAGTAGGGTTTGAACTCCCCTCGCTGCCAGTATTCATATAGCTCCGCGTTTGCCAGCAGCTGGTTCGGGTAAATCTTGAGTTCATCTGGGCAGAGATCAACCCATAAACGCTGGAAATCCTCCCGGTCAGAGTCGAGCGTGGCTCCATATAAATTTGGCATCCAATGCAGAACGATCTTAAATCCAGCTGCTCTAAGCAGCTCCACAGCGTGCCTTGTTTCTTCGACGGTATGCCCACGTTTATTCAATTCCAGTATGCGGTCGTCGAGACTCTGCGCGCCGAGTTGAACTTTAGTCACTCCCAAATACCTCAGCCAGGCCAATTCTTCTCGATCAATATGGTCTGGTCGAGTTTCAATGACTAATCCAACATTGCGGTGTCCTGCAGTTTCATTGACCAATTGCGCTTCCTGAAGGGTCTGCGAATTGACTCCGTTCAAGGCTTCAAAACAACGCAAAATAAACCATTCCTGGTAATCCCGTCGGTAGGCACTCCAGGTCCCACCCAAGATAAGCAGCTCCACCTTATCAGTTGGATGCCCGACAGCTTGAAGTGCCTCCACTCGCGCCCGTGCTTGCTCGAATGGATCGAACTTATGGTGAAGGCCACGCATGGCTCCTGGCTCATCCGGTAAGTAGCTTTTTGGCAAGCGTGCATCTGTCGGGCAGAAAATGCATTTACCCGGGCAGGGATATGGCTTAGTCAATACTGTCACCACGGTGACCCCGGATAGCGTGCGTATCGGTTTCATCCGTATGCGGGCTAAAAGACTGGGGTCTGGTTTCCATTCTCCAGTCTGAACAAGTTGAGTGTATGCTGCCACAAGAACATTCTTCCCCAAGTAGCCATCCCCACCTGGCAATGGGTACTTGCGAACCGCGTCCTCGACATGAATTCCTGAGCGAACCTGCTCCAACACACGTTGTGCAAGAGCGATCTTCTCAGGTGAATAATCTCGTGTCAGCATCCAGTTCTGGTTGTCCATCAATAATTATCGATATCTCTTTAATGACTTAAAGCTCGTATGATCAATCTGGTTTTTCTTGCCTTTATAATATACTTGTGAATGAAAAAACCAGAGATCAACTAATTGATCTCAATCGTACATTCTACCAGACCTTCGCCCATGAATTCTCTGCG
The DNA here is from genome assembly GCA_030613705.1 of Chloroflexota bacterium. Classification (GTDB taxonomy): domain Bacteria; phylum Chloroflexota; class Anaerolineae; order Anaerolineales; family UBA4823; genus PFL25. The sequence goes on along the minus strand of JAUWLJ010000021.1, from coordinate 8,871 downwards.
ACTCGCCAGAGATTACAGCCTGGAGTGCAACGTATACTAAACCAGATTACCAGCCATGAGAGCGTTTTAGACCTGGGCTGCGGAAACGGAGCGTTGGGCAAAGAATTATTCATCCGGGGACACAAAGGTCCTTATGTCGGTTTGGACTCTAACGCCGACCTCTTGAAAATCGCCAGAGGAAATCTACCTGATCTGAGTTCAGTTTCCTTGATCCAAAAAGACCTCACCTCTCCCTCTTGGGATACCGACCTGCCAATCCAGCAATATGACATCATCCTGGCTTTCGCTGTATTACATCATATTCCAGGAACGGTATTGCGGCAGCAGGTATTAGAGAGGATCGGGTCTTTATCCGTCCCTGATGGTCGCTTCATCCATTCGGAATGGCAATTTCTAAACAGCCCGCGCCTCCGCAAGCGCATCCAACCTTGGGATAAGGTCGGTCTGAATTTGGATCGAGTAGAGGCAGGAGATTTTCTAATCGATTGGCGCCAGGGAGGGCAAGGTTTTCGTTACGTCCATCACTTTGATATCAGAGAGTTAGAATCGTTAGCCGCAGACACTGGCTTTAAGATCTTGGAGACCTTTTCTTCTGATGGCGAAGGGGGCAATCTTGGCTTATACCAGATTTGGAAGAGAGTATAATTACCCAACCAATCCACTTTGTATATCTTAAAGAACAGTAAGTTTTTTATGCGCATTTTGATCATCTCCGATATCCATGCCAATCTAACTGCCTTGGATGCTGTCCTAAATGACGCCGGGCAGGTAGATGCTGTTTGGTGCCTTGGCGATCTAGTTGGTTATGGACCTGATCCAAATGAATGCGTTGAACGTATCCAGCAGCTGCAGAATCTTGTTTGCTTGATCGGGAATCATGATGCAGCTGTTTCAGGAAATATCGAGATCGCCACATTCAACAATGAAGCCCGGTTGGCTGTGATTTGGACACAGAGTGTGATGGAACCAGCTCATCTAGAGTTTCTCCGCGCCTTATCTCCCCAGACAGTAATTGATTCAGTATCTTTAGCCCATGGCAGCCCACGCCAGCCGATCTGGGAATATTTACTGGATACCCAAACTGCCTTCCAAAATTTCGATCACTTTGATACTCCATTCTGTTTCGTCGGTCATAGTCATTTACCAGTGGTTTTCCAGATGCAAGCCGATAAGAGAACAGCTGACCTTTCCATCCCACAGATAAACAGTTCCTTAAACATGATTCCACGGGCAATATATAATCCGGGCTCTGTTGGCCAGCCGCGCGACCGGGACCCACGGGCAGCTTATGCAATCTTTGATTCGGTGCGGCAGACCTGGAACTACCACCGAGTTTCATACGATATCCAAAGTGTTCAAGATAGGATGCAATCCGCAAATCTCCCCCAGCGTCATATTCAGCGATTAAGCGCGGGATGGTAACACTAATCAATCACTGGTGAACGGGGAATTATCCAAGGGAACTTATCCCCATTATCAGGCGTCATTAGAGGGAAATTATCCTGGAGGAAAGGCAATGAATAAAAAATTTCTCGTTTCCATCGGATTGTTCACTCTCCTGCTCGTCGCCTGCGCTTCTCCACAACGTTCCGCTGTCGCACCAATGGAGGCCGGCTTCTCCGAGGGTGCGATTTATGACGAAGCCCCAGCCGCTGAACCAAGAGACTTCAATGCGGCATCCTCATTTGACACCAGTTCTGTCCAAGTCAATGATCGCATCGTAGTAAAGAATGCCAGACTGGAGTTGGTCGTCATTGCACCGGATGAATCAATGGAGAGGATTAGCCGTTTGGCGGAAGAGATGGGCGGCTTTGTAGTTAGCGCCAATCTTTATCAGACTCATACTTCGGATGGCCGGGAAGTCCCCAGGGCAGCGATTACTATTCGCGTGCCATCCGAAAATCTTGTTGAAGCCCTCTCAAGGATCGAGGCCGAAAGCGACCGTCTACCAATCACCAAGAACATCCAGAGTCAGGATGTAACCAGCGAATATACCGATCTCCAGTCGCGCTTGAAGAATTTAGAGGCAGCAGAAACCCAGTTGTTGGATATCATGGATTCTGCGAATAGGACAGAAGATGTCTTGACCGTCTTTGACCAGTTAACCCGGGTACGTGAGCAAATCGAGGTCATCAAGGGACAGATCAAGTATTTTGAGGAATCTGCCAGATTATCGGCGATCAGCGTGGAATTAATTCCCAATGAGGTTGTCCAACCGATCACGATTGGCGGCTGGGAGCCTGTCGGTGTGATCAAAGATGCAATTCAATCTCTGATCGGTGCCCTTCAAGGTCTGGTGAATATCGCCATCTGGATAGGTCTCTTCGTCCTGCCAATACTTCTCATCATCGGAATTCCTTTGTACTTTATCATCCGTGGGCTAAGAAACTGGCGCCGGCGTCGGAAGCAACAACGAGAATCGGAGGCTGTTGAAACACCTGAAGAGGTCAACCCAAAAGAATAATATCTATCCCAAAATAAATCCCAAAGGCACCCCATTTCTGTTTTGATCTGAAATGGGGTTATTTTTTATTCAAATCGGAAAGCCAATTTTGTGACAACAGGTATAATTCCTCACCAATGAAGGAATTGATCAAAAATGCCTGGAATCTGTTCGGAGTCCGGATATCTGATGCCCAGCGGTCAGCATTTGAAATTTATGAACAACAGCTGATCGAATGGAACACTCGTATGAATCTCACCGCGATTGATGATCCAAAACAGATCAGGGTCAAACATTTCCTCGATTCGCTTTCCTGTACTTTGGCAATGCGCAGCACACCCACAGATAGGGTTATCGACGTTGGTACTGGTGCGGGTTTTCCTGGGTTACCATTGAAGATCATTTTCCCAAGCATTAACTTGACCCTGATTGAGTCCGTTAGTAAAAAAGCTGCTTTCTGCGAACACATCTGCCAGATGATTAATTTAGCTGATGTTGAGGTTCTTCAGGAACGTGCTGAGTCAATAGCTGCGCGTCAAGATTTTCGGGAAATGGGTGACTGGGCAATCGCCAGAGCAGTCGCAACATTACCAGTGCTGGTTGAATACCTATTACCACTCGTACGCGTGGGAGGCTATGCTGTGGCGATGAAGGGTGAAAGCGGTCCAGCAGAAGCTCAATCTGCCGAACGGGCAATTCATATTTTGGGTGGTCAAATCCAACAACTTATTCCAATTACTCTTCCCGGAGTAGAGGAGCAACGTTATTTAGTGGTAATCGAAAAAATAGCTGCTACGCCAGATTGCTATCCCCGTCGTGTCGGCATCCCAGCCAAAAGACCCCTGGGAGCAGATTGATTTACCAATTTACAGAGTTCGAGACACAAAGATCAAGTCTCTAGCTTAATCCTACCATCACTTACTTTCCACACTTTCGCTTTGCCCACAAATTCAGGGGTAAATAATTCCAGGTCTGTAGTTGTTAAAAGAGTCTGTCCGTTGTTGGTCAATCGATCGAGCAAATCCTCACGTCTGGTTGGATCCAGCTCAGCCAGGGCTTCATCCAGCAACAACACCGGGGAATGGTTAGTTTTCTCTTTCATCCAGGCCAATTCAGCAATTTTCAGAGATAGCATTGCTGTTCGAACCTGTCCTCGCGAACCGTAAACTCCCAGGTCGATCCCATTTTCCAGGAATCGCAGCTCATCCCGATGAGGTCCAACAGTAGTTGCTCCCCGGGCAATATCCGCACTTCGCTGATTCTTCAATCGTTGGGTGAATCCCTTTTGGATATCATCTATTGATAACCCCCTTCGATCAACTGGATCTTCGATCGGGAGCGGAAATTGCCCAGGATTTTGGGGTAAGGGATCGTATGCCGGTTGGTAAGACAAACGTAGGATCGCTTCGCCTCTTGTTAACTCCCTATGGTTGCGGGCCGCGATTCGTGCCAAATCATGGACGGTGTGGATTCGGCCATAGATCAACTCTGATCCTTTTGAAACCAGCAGCTCATCCCAATAATCAAGTTGACCGACGTCGCCGCCGAATTCTTGAAGCTGTTTCAGCAATGCGTTTCGCTGGGAAAGGGTCTGCGAGTAATCTGCCAAAGTGCGGCCGAATCCAGGCATGACTTGAGACATTGCCAGGTTGAGAAAACGACGGCGCTCCTCAGGTGCTCCTTCAATCACCTCTACCATCTGCGGTAAAAACAGGACTGCCATGAAATGACCAACCGCCTCACCCATTTTCATCTTTATGCCGTCAAGCAAAATTTCCTTGCGTATACGAGAAGAGCCATTTATCCCATTGGTTTCTTTGATGATGCGAACTTCAAAACGGTGTTGTTCAGATTCTCTTTCAAATTGGGCAACTATCCGGCCTACAGCCAGAGATTCCCGTGCGGCTAGGAAGTTGACCAATTCTCGATCATGGAAAGCATGAAAAGAGGTGAAAGTAGCTAGATAATATATCGCCTCCAACAAGCAAGTTTTTCCTTGGCCGTTTGCCCCCACCACCAATACCGGTCCATTCGGCACATCTAAATCAAGCCGTGTAAAATTGCGAAAATTAGTCAGTGAAAGATGGTTGATGTGCATATTTCAAGCAAATGCCACGGAGAGTTAGGCCCCGTGGCAGCCATTAAATAGATATTTCTCTACAAAAGTCCTCAGTCAGCAGGACCTATTTGGGTTGTCTCACCCTCGATCTGCCAAACTTTATCAGCGCGATCGACAAAAAGCACTCCATCCAGGTGATCGACCTCATGCTGGAAAATCCGTGCCAGCCATCCGCTGGCCTTAATTTTTAACGGCTGACCGCGACGATTGAATCCTTTAACTGTTACGCTTATCGGCCGTTCAACATCCCCGACTATCCCCGGTAATGATAAACAACCTTCAGTGCCAAAATCTTGATCGGATGAAAAGCGGGTGATCTTCGGGTTAACTACCATGAAAAGTTTAGGTGGTATTTCTTCATCCTCACTCTCATTAAATTCAACCACGATCACCCGGAGAGGTGCATTTACCTGAGGGGCAGCTAGCCCCACTCCAGGCGCTACCCGCATCGTATCGACCATATCATCGATCAGCGTTTGCAGCTCCGCTCCAAATGAAGTTGCTTTGCGCGCTTTTCCCCGCAAGATCTTGTCAGGGACAGTGATAATCTCACGAATAGCCATCAGGCCCTAATTCTACCCCGAAATCGTCATCATATTCATCAAAATAATCATCATCGTCCAGGTCTTCTGTGTTCTGATGGTACACCTCGAGCACGTCCACAAACCGTTTCCTTTGGTTCGCGGCATCAATTTGTTCCTTCTCACGTCGCAGGGCATATATCCGGTTGAATATATCTTGCTGGATCCGGGCGGGTTCATGCACATTTCTAAACACGAATTGGGTTTCCCCGACATTTATCGTCACCAAACCATAATTCAGCAGATAACCAAACAAACCCACTCTTTCGTGTTCCAGAGTGAGAATATTTTCAACTGGCGCAGCTTTTTTCACTTCCGTGCCCAGCGGTTTACGCTCAATATCAATGATGTGTTTATCAGTCACTTGGTAGATATCATTTCGCCAGTCTACATACCGATAAATCCACCATGGGATGAGTACCAAAAGGATGAATGCTATACACAGCACCAAAATAGTCTCTGCCAATTGAGCTGAAATTTGTCCTGCAGTGAATAAATTGATTATGAATCCCATACCTAATACGACTACGATTATCAAAACCGTCGGTAGCCATATCTTGCCGAATAATGTTGGCCAGTATTTGCGGTAAGTGATTACATTGTCTTCTTCAAATCGCATCGTGAAGATATTGCCGAAATAATTCTGCCAGATACTTCTCTTCTCCTCTCGATCTCCTGCGGAAGGTTCTTGCACGCCTCCATCATGATTCGGTGCAGGCTTTTGTCCATCTTCCCAACCCAAGCGTTGCCGGATTTCTTGATCGATCTCCCGCTTTTCTCTGCGTACTGAGCCCTTTTGAATACGCTCACGGTACTCATCAATGAACTCGACCATACGATTTGGATCTCTCAAATTGCGAAATGTTATTTTACCAGTGAACGTCTTAACAATCACACTGCCATAATGAAATAAGCGGCCAAGAAAGGTGGTGGTCGTATTTACCGCCAATATTGTTGTCAATGGTGCTTCGTCCCTGCTCTCGTAAAAAAAGATCACTTTTTCGACCCAAACCACTCGTTGATCGGTGACGATATAGTAATCATTACCCCAATCGATCCATTTCCAGATGCCCCAAAGCACAGCGAAAACAGCTAAACCCATTGAACAGGCAGCACCGGTTGTCCAAATCGTTGTCGAAACATTAGTGGCGGATACCGCGAAGATTATCGCTAATGCTGCCAGGAAGAAGATTATTGGACCAATCAAACTGAATACGAAAATCACTTCATGTTTGCGGGCAACATATGCGATCAGCTCTTCTTCTCCCACCCATTTAAATTTGCGAGTTCTTACCAACCACTGGCTTTCTGGACTGCGGGCGAGCCAGGATTTTATTTGCGGAAATTCAGATAGCAACTGGTAGAACTCTGCTCCCTCAAGATGCAGCAACTCGGTCGCCTTATCTGTGGTGATATATGCATTCTCGGTATGCCCGTAGAGCATTGCTTCCTCGAGAAAATATTCCCCAGGGTGAATTCTCTCTTGGTCGCTATCGTCTACCTCGCCAGCGATGAAAAGACTTCCAGATTGGACAATGTAGAAATCGTCCTCCGCTTCGCGATCCTTGAAAAGAGGCTGCCACGGCTCTAGCCTTAATATCTTGAATCTCGAGGCAATAGTTGCCAGCTGGTCATCGTCAAGGTCATTAAAGATCTCAACGAGATTCAAGGAACGCAAAATTTGATCACTCTCTGGGGTCATAGACTCATTTTAGCACGAACCGAAAAAATCGGGGTGACCCTAATAAGTGATAGAATTTACAAAACATTCTTACGCGAGGTACAAAACAAATGCCCATTCATTTTGGAACCGATGGTTGGCGGGCTGTAATTTCGGACACATTCACCTTTCATAACCTGCGATTGGTAACGCAAGCCATCGCTGATGCAATTAAATCCGATACATGGAATGATGGCAGTCCAGTGGGAAAGACACCCGATCCCGATAAAATGGTAGTAGGTTTCGACACCCGTTTTCTTTCCGATCGTTATGCAGGTGAGGTCGCGCGAGTCCTGGCGGGTAATGGTTATACAGTTTTCCTGACTCAAGGCGATGCTCCGACACCTGCGATCTCATATATCGTTCGCCATATGGGGGCGATTGCTGGCGTGGTGATAACCGCCTCCCATAATGCGCCTCGCTACAATGGTGTCAAACTGAAAGCCTCGTATGGTGGTTCGGCCTTACGAGAACAGTGTCGCCGGGTTGAAGTTTACCTCAATGATAATGAGGAACGCGGCCGGGGACCAAACATGATGGATTACCAACAAGCTCGAAAATCAGGTTTGCTTCAGCGTTTTAATCCTCTTCCAGATTATTACGCGCATTTACGCCAGTTGATCAATTTCGATGCCATCGCGGATAATCCTCAACGCATTGTTGTTGATTCGATGTATGGCTCAGGGCGGGGCATAATAAAAGGCATCCTCAAAGGGACTGGTTGCGAAGTTCGTGAAATCCGGGGAGATATGAACCCCGGGTTTGGCGGTGTGCATCCCGAACCGATTGCTCGCTATTTAGGCACTCTCGCGGGAGCGATCAGCACGGGTATGGGTGACTTGGGCTTAGCCACGGATGGTGATGGAGACCGGATCGGAGCAATGGATGAGCGGGGAAATTATATCGACCCACACAAAATCATGGCCTTGTCGATGAGATATTTGGTAGAAGAAAGAGGCTGGCGCGGTCCTGTAGTACGCACTGTGTCGACTACCCGGATGATCGATCGCCTGGCACAGGCTTATGATTTACCTGTCTACGAAACACCGGTTGGATTCAACTATATCGCCGAGTACATGCTAAAAGAAGACATCTTGATTGGTGGAGAGGAATCTGGTGGAATTTCATTCCGGGGTCATATCCCGGAAGGTGATGGAGCCTTAATGGCGTTATTGTTAATCGAAATGGTAGCAACTTTGGGAGCTTCCTTGTATGAATTAGTTGAAGACTTAGTCAACAAATATGGTCCGGTGCATTATCAGCGCACAGACTTGCGTTTGAGCCATCCAATTGCCAAAGAACAGATGAGTCGCCAGCTGACAGAAGAAACGCCACCTGAAATCGGTGGCGAAAAAGTGGTTGAAGTACAATCCCTTGATGGGGTAAAATTTATCCTGGAGGATGATTCCTGGTTGCTGATTCGTCCTTCTGGAACTGAACCGGTGTTGCGAGTTTACGCTGAAGGGCGCACTCCCGAGATGGTTCAAGACCTCCTCAAATTCGGTGAGGAGGTTGCTGCGAGCACAACCTAACGATTACAAGCAAAGACTCTTACAAGCGTGAAGATTAAATAAAGGATGATGCCTGTTCCGCAAGCATCACCCTTTTTACTTACATTAACTTGCTGTTCGCAACCGCCTGGCTAAGAAAATAACCACAACTAAGAACAATGCCAGGCCAACCATTGCTGGGATTCCCACATCTTCAGCAAACCCGGTATCTGGGAGAGCAGAGGCAGTCGGAGTTGGAGTTAATTTTCCAGCGGCTGCCTCCGTCAATAAGGCAGACACAGTGGCAGTCCTGTCGATAGTCGGAGAAACTACTACCTGTGTGGGTTGAGCAATTACCAGTGTTGGAGAGGCGCTTGCTGTTGCTGTCGGCGGGAGGAGTGTTACCGTCGGTGTTGCAGTGATTTTTGCAGCTAAGCCGGTCTCAACAACTTCCTGTGCCAATTGGGTGTTTTGCGCATTAAACCTTGCAACTTCAGTGGCTTGGTCGTCGCGCTGTT